>JBAXYG010000093.1:0-5920 GCA_041670905.1 Bacteroidales bacterium | reverse complement strand
TATAGACGTCTGCTAAAACATCAACAATTTTTCCTTTTCCTTCGTCTCCCCATTGGAGACCTAATACAACATCAATTTTCATAAAATGTTTACTTTAAAATAACGAGCCAAGATACTACATAAATATGATATAGAAAAATAATTATTTTGATTTTGCAGATTGAGTGAAAATCCCTATTTTGGTAAATTATTTTTATAAATTTATTACAATTTAATATACAATACTCGTGGAAAAAAAACAATTATTAAGAGATAAAGCCGGATTTCGCTGGCTTGTCTTAATCCTTCTTGCTTTGATGATGTTCTTTGCCTACATGTTTGTTGATGTCTTGTCTCCACTTAAGAGTTTACTTGAAGCTGAGCGGGGATGGTCTTCTGAAACATATGGTACATTTTCTGGTTCGGAATACTTTCTGAACGTTTTTGCGCTGTTTCTTATTTTTGCCGGAGTTATTCTGGATAAGATGGGAGTCCGTCGTACGGCAATTTTATCCGGTGTGATAATGGTTGTAGGTGCTTCTATAAAATATTTTGCTGTAAGCCCTGCTTTTATGGGAAGTGGTATAGAAACATGGTTGGGTTCTTGGTGGACATCTTTTCCGGCTTCTGCAAAACTCGCATCATTTGGTTTTATGATATTTGGGTGTGGTGTTGAAATGGCAGGAATTACAGTTTCAAAGGGTATTGTAAAATGGTTTCAGGGGAAAGAACTGGCTCTGGCTATGGGAGTAGAGATGGCAATTGCTCGTTTAGGTGTTTTTGCCGTTTTTCGTCTTTCACCTCGTGTTGCTGAAGCCACCGGTGATTTAAGCAAATCGGTTCTGGTTGTTTTAATACTTCTGCTTATTGGTTTGATATGTTTTTGTACATATTATTTTTTTGATAAAAAGCTCGAGAAACAGATTGGCGAGAGTGGAGAAGAACCTGAAGATCCATTTAGAATAAGTGATCTTGGTAAGCTTTTTACAAACAAGACTTTTCTTATTATTTCAGGGCTTTGCGTTCTTTATTATTCTGCGATTTTCCCTTTCCAAAAATTTGCTGCAAATATGTTAGAGTGTCGCCTTGGCATCTCTAGTAAAGAGGCAAGTGACATATTTTCTTATTTTCCTATTGGCGCTATGCTTATGACTCCATTTTTGGGGGCATACCTTGATAAAAAGGGAAAAGGTGCTTCAATGCTTATTTTAGGTGCTATTTTGTTATGTGCGTGTCACCTTGTATTTGCTCTTGTTCCAGCAGAATATTTTACAAAGGGTATCGCATACTCTGCAATTGTTGTTTTGGGAATCAGTTTTTCTTTGGTTCCTGCCGCATTATGGCCTTCTGTTCCGAAACTGGTTGAAAATCGTTATTTAGGTTCAGCATACTCAGTAATATTTTGGATACAAAATATAGGATTGATGTGTTTTCCTATGTTGATCGGTTGGGCTTTAACTAAAACAAACCCTGGTATTGCAAATCCGCTCGAATATGATTATACAATACCGATGTTGATTTTTGCAGCATTGGGTATTTTAGCCTTTTTCCTTGGTTTGTGGTTGAAAGGTGAGGATAGAAAGCATGGATATGGACTTGAATTACCAAATATTAAAAAGTAATAGATATGAACAAAACTATTAAATTATTAAGGGATTCTAAAAAGGCACGATGGATAGTTTTATTGTGTTTATCTATTCCAATGTTTGCCTCTTATTTCTTTGATGACCTTTTTTCGACCATAAGTGTGATTTTTAAAAATCCTGAAATTCTTGATCTTGCATGGAGCTCAAGTGATTACGGGTTGTATGGTGGTGCTTATTCATTGCTTTGTGTTTGGGGAGGTCTAATTATTTGCGGTATGTTACTAGATAAATGGGGTGTTCGTTTTACGGGATCTCTATTTGTTGGTCTTATGGTAGGAGGTTCTGTACTTGTATTATATGCAATTTCTGAGGCATTTGACGGTAGTTCTTTTTATCTCTTTTTAAATAAGTTTTTTGCAAAACCTTCTCTTGCACTTGCCTACGCCGGATGTTCAATATTCGGTTTGGGTAGTGAAATAGCCGGTGTGGCTGTGACCAGATCAATTGCAAAATGGTTTAAAGGAAAAGAAATGGCTCTTGCTATGGGGCTACAATTGGCACTTGCACGTTTGGGTACAGCTACCGCTCTTCTTGTAATTCCTGTAATAGTAAATATTAATCAATCTTATATTCCATTTTCTGAAACCAGTAAACCGGCATTGATTGCAATGATATTGATGGTTATTGGTGTAGGTGTATGGTCTATCTTCCTATTTATGGATAGCAAACTTGACAAGCAGACTGCTGATGAGGCTTTGAGAAACAATGAAACTAAAAAGGTTGAGGAAAAATTCAAATTTTCCGATATCTTCAAAGTATTAGGAAACAAACATTACATTCTTATCTCTCTTCTTTGCGTATTTTTTTACTGCTGCATTATATCTTTCCGCCGTTTTGCGACTTCCATCATCATTCCGCGTTTTGGAATAGATTTAGAAATTGCAGCATTGATGGTTTCACTTATACCTTTCTGTACAATGGTCTTTACTCCTATTTTTGGTGCTCTTGTTGATCGTAAAGGGAATGCAACACGTCTGATGATTTTAGGTTCATGTTTAGTTCTTGTTGCTCACCTTATAATTGGTTTTGCTCCGAGCTTTCCTTTTTTTGGATATGTTGGAATTGGTATTCTTGGTATCGGTTATTCATTGGTCCCGGCAGCGATGTGGCCTTCAGTTCCTAAGATTATACCAGAAAAGAATTTGGGTACTGCATACTCTTTGATTTATTGGATTCAAAATATGGGTATGTTACTTGTTCCTATTTTTGTGGGAAAGATTATAGAGAATACTTCTGCAAAAGTGATTGAAGGAGTGGACTCATCAGTAAAAGCAGCTGTAAACGCCGAGTATTTATTTATTGGATTAGCAGTTGTTGCAATTACTGTTTCAATAATTCTGAATAGATCGTCTAAAAATAATCCTCAACTTGGACTTGATGTGCCAAACAAATCAAAATAAAAAAGTTTTATATAAAATAAACTGAAATGTATAAATAAAAATACCGGTCATACAACCGGTATTTTTATTTTAAATATGTAAAAGATGTAAAGCTAGAAAGGTAGGTCATCTGCTTCATCATCATTGTTCTCTATAAAATTACTTGTCTTATTAGTAGGTGTAGCTGTTGGAGATGTTGTTTGCATCGGTTGTCCTTTAGGCGTATAATTTCCTGCTGGAGCAGGTGCGTCACTTTTTCTTCCTAATAGTTGAACTGTATCTGCCATTATTTCAGTTGCATATCGTTTTGCTCCACTCTGTTGATCATCCCATGAACGTGTACGAATACGTCCTTCAACGAAGATTTGGGAACCTTTTTTGATAAATTTTTCAGCCAATTCAGCAAGTTGTCTCCAGCAAACTATTGTATGCCATTCGGTAATTTCTTTTAAATCGCCGCTTTTATCTTTATACCTCTCTGTTGTAGCTAATGTAAAAGTGGCAACTGATGCTCCACCTTCTAAGTGTCTAACGTCAGGATCTTTGCCTACGTTTCCGATTAATAATACTTTATTAAGTGCCATAATTCATAAAATTTGTCTAAAAGTACAATTTAATTACCATACTCGAAAAAAATAATTTTCAAAATATTGTAAAACCGCTTATAAGACAGGTGTAACGGTCTTTTTATTCTGTTAAAATACTTTTCATTGATTCTTCATTAGGATAAATGTGTGTCATAAGATTAAATCCTGTAATTGCTTGTTCGATAAGCCACTTTTTGCCTGAAAGATAGATTGTTCCATATTTATTATCTTCTGATGAACATGGGCTAAATACAGGGTTTTTATAATTTGCTTCAAGAATGATTTTTCCTTTGAAGTCTAATTGGTCAATTATATCAATTTTTGTGGGTAAAGTGTATATTATTATTCCAAATCTGTTGAAAATAATTTTCACTGATTCGAGTGGGACTGCTGAAGCTTTATCTCCAATTTTTTTGCAATATTCAACTGCTTTTTTGTGATCTCTGTTTGTCATGTAAACATTAAGATGAAGATTTAAAGCTGCAAGTGCTGCTGCTTTTCCGGCTCCGCCACATCCAAATATCATGACGTCTGGCTTTTCTCCTGGAGGAATATTAAGCCTCAGTAATTGGGAGACAGCCCAGAAATCTGTATTATAAGCAAATATTTTCTCTTTTTCATCAGCTTGTTCCCTTTTCTTGATGAGCAGATTTGAAACACCTAAAATTTTTGTAATTGTGTCAGATTCATCTGCTTTTTCAAATGCAAGCTCTTTAAATGGTGATGTAACGTTAATTGCGTCATACTCCCTTTCGAAAATCGTCATAGCTTCTTTAAAATCTGAAGTTTCAATTAAATCGTATGTGGATTTGGAGTCATGGTAAGCTGCTCTAAAAAGAGCAGGGCTCATACTGTGAGAGATAGGATGCCCAATAAGTCCGAATTTCATTATAAATAAAGTATTACTTGTCTATATTTTTTTGGCGTTGACGTACAGCTTCATAACATAAAATTGCTGCGGAAACTGAAACATTTAATGAATCTAGTTTTCCAAGCATCGGGATACTAATTTTTGTGTCTGAAGCATCTCTCCAAAATTTGGTAAGTCCTTCCGATTCAGTTCCGAAAACTATTGCAATAGAAACCGTCATATCAGTATTATAATAATATACAGAGTCTTGTAATTGTGCTGTAAGAATGGATATGTGGTTGTTTTTTAGCCATTGATATGCCTCTCGCGAGGTGCAGGTTACTACTTGTTTTGTGAATATTCCTCCAATACTTGCTCTAATAAGGTTGGGATTATACAAATCAGTTAGTGGATCGCAAATCAAGATAGCATCTACTCCTGCAGCATCTGCAGTTCTAAGTACGGCGCCAAGATTGCCTGGTTTTTCCACTGATTCAAGAATAAGAATGAGAGGATTTTTACCAAGTCGTATATCGTTAAGTGTGCGTACATTTTCCTTTATGATTGCTACGACACCTTCTGTTCCATTACGATATGCTATTTTATTATAAACATTTTTAGATACTGAATATAGTTTTAATCCATTTTTATCATTTACGATTTGATTTTTACAGATAGAAAGAATATTGTGCTCTTTAATATAGTCTTCGCAAAAGAATATGGAATCCATACGAAAACCACCTTCAAAGCAATTGTTTAATTCACGTTTTCCTTCAACAATAAACAGTCCTCTTGTTTTGCGCTCTTTTGATTTTTCCTGAAGTGCAATTATATCCTTTATTTTAGGATTCTGTACAGAACTGATTTTGTCTATAAACATTATTTTATTGGTACTATTCTTCTTCTTCTTTAGAAACACTTTTTTGAGGACGCATTTGGGGAAAAAACAATACATCCTGAATTGATGGGGAGTTGGTCATTAACATTGTTAAACGGTCTATACCTATTCCTAAGCCAGATGTAGGTGGCATACCATATTCCAAAGCTCGTATAAAATCCATATCAATAAACATAGCCTCATCATCTCCTTTATCCTTTAGTTTTAACTGGTCATGAAAACGTTCAAGTTGGTCAATAGGGTCATTCAACTCACTATATGCATTTGCTAATTCTTTACCATTTACAAAAAGTTCAAAACGCTCAGTTAATTCCGGGTTGTCCCTATGTCGCTTAGTCAGTGGAGATGTTTCAACCGGGTAATCTATTATAAAAGTAGGTTGTATAAGGTGTTTTTCACAATATTCACCAAAAATGGCATCAATCAACTTGCCTACTCCCATAGTTTTATCTGTTGTTACTTTTAGTTTTTTACAGACCTCTAGCAACTCTTTTTCTTCCATACCCTTTACTTCTATTCCCGAATATTCTTTTATGGCATCAAGCATTGGTATTCTTCTGTATTGTTTCTTGTATTCTATT
>JBAXYG010000092.1:0-5943 GCA_041670905.1 Bacteroidales bacterium | reverse complement strand
ATTAGGTGGTGGAGAAAGTGGCGTTGGGGCAGCTGTCTTGGCACAATTGAAAGGATTTGAAGTTTTTCTATCAGACAATAACTCTCTTAACGATAAGTCAAAAGAGATGTTATTCAAATATGGTATTATGTATGAGGAAGGCGGGCATAATTATAAAAATATTTTAAATGCTTCCGAAGTAGTAAAAAGTCCGGGAATTCCTGAAACGGCACCTCTGATTGTCGAACTTAAGAGCAGAAATATTCCAATAATTTCGGAAATAGAATTTGCAGGTCGTTATGATAAAGCAAAGAAAATTTGCATTACCGGAAGCAATGGAAAGACTACCACGACATCAATGATTTACTTTCTCTTAAAAAATGCAGGCTTAAATGTTGGCTTGGCTGGAAATATTGGTAAAAGTTATGCTTTACAGGTAGCCACGGAGAACTTTGACATATATGTATTGGAACTAAGCAGTTTTCAGCTTGATGGTATGTATGATTTCAAAGCAGATATTGCTGTACTTTTAAACATAACACCAGACCACCTCAACAGATACGGAAATGTCATGCAAAATTATATCAATGCAAAATTCCGTATTACACAGAATATGTCAAAAGAAGATTGCTTTATTTTCTGTTCCGATGATGAGATAACTATCAACCACCTCAATAAAATTATAACACAAGCACAAAAATTATCTTTTAGCCAAAATAAAAAAGTTGATCAGGGAGCTTATGTTGAAGACGGAAAAATGGTTGTAAAATATGGAGAAAGTGAATATGAAATGTTATTAAATGAGCTGTCTTTGCAGGGAAAGCATAATGTATACAATTCGATGGCCGCAGCAATTACAGGAAAGGTAATGAACATAACCAACAGTATAATACGTGAAGCACTGACTTCTTTCAAGGGGGTTGAGCACAGAATGGAAAAAGTATTATCCGTTGGAAACGTATTATATATAAATGACTCAAAAGCTACCAATGTCAATTCTACATGGTATGCCCTTGAAAGCATGACAACTCCAGTAATACTGATTGCAGGTGGAACTGACAAAGGAAATGATTATACAGCCATTGAACAGTTAGTAAAGGAAAAAGTTAAAGCATTAATATGTCTTGGCGTTGATAATAAAAAACTTCATGATTTCTTTGATGACAAGGTTACAATAATATATGATGCATTATCTGCTGAAGAAGCCGTTAAGAAAGCTGCTTCAATTGCAATCTCAGGAGATACGGTACTTCTTTCACCTTGTTGTGCAAGTTTTGATTTATTTAAAAACTACGAAGACAGAGGATGTCAATTTAAAGATGCAGTAAGAAAACTATGAGTACAATAAAACTAAAAGGGGATAAAATTATTTGGATAATTGTGCTGCTGCTTGCTTTGATTTCAGTAGTTGCTGTATTCTCTTCTAGCACCTATTTGGCAAACGAAGCACATGTAAATAAGACAATTATATTTCTTGAACAAATCCGCTCCGTACTGATAGGTTTTCTGGCATTATTTATCTGCTACCTTATTCCATTGGGATTATACAGAACACTGGCATATACAGCATTCGGTATATCTATCGTAATGCTTATACTTCTCTATGTGCCTGGTTTCCAGGATATAAAAAACGGAGCCGTAAGAGGTATAAAAATAGGAGGAAGAACTATTCAGGTCTTTGAATTTGCCAAAGTAGGGTTGATATTGTATTTGGCAAAAACCATAGAAAAACTTAAGAATATAACATCATTTAAAGTCTTCGCAAAGTGGTTGTTGTTCCCTATTGCTCTTGTTTGTGGACTTGTAATGGTAAACAGTTTCTCATCTGCAGTACTATTTGGATTGATTAGTTTTCTTCTATTGTTTTTAGTTGAAGTAAAATTCAAATATCTTGCTATTTCTATCGGTAGCATTATCGCCGTTGTATTACTATTATTTGGGATTTACAATATGATATATGACAATAGTAAATCAAATTCTATAGAAAAAGAGAATAAAGAGAGTGGAATTGCCGAGAATTTTTTTAAACGTTTTGGAACAGTTCAAAGTCGCCTCTTAAAATTCAAAGAAGAAATTAAAGATAATGAAGGAAGTGTCACAACAGAATTGACTAAAGCGGATATTGATGAAATGCGACAATCAGAAAATGCAAAAATTGCAATTTCGGGAGGAAAATTATTTGGAAAAGGTCCCGGAAAAAGTACACAGAGGCACTCTCTTTCAATGGCTTTTTCTGACTTTATATATGCATTTATTATTGAGGAATATGGATTGTTTGGTGGAATAATTGTTATCCTATTATATCTTATGTTTCTTTTTAGGTGTATAAGAATATCAAAGAGATGTACGGAATTATTTTCAGGATCACTTGTATTGGGACTTGCATTTTTAATCTCAACACAAGCATTCTTACATATACTGGTAAATGTGAGGCTCATGCCCATCACGGGACATACCTTACCTTTGATTAGCCACGGAGGCACTGCATATCTGGTTTTATGCGGAGCTTTTGGAATGATTCTTTCTGTAAGTAAAAAACTTGACTTTCAAGATAAACAGAGAGAAATAAAAGAGGAAAAAGCAGAAGTTGCTACGGAAAAAGATATATAATTGAGGAGGAAGTTGTTTATGAATAAAAAGATAAAAATAATTATCAGCGGTGGAGGCACCGGAGGCCACATATTCCCAGCCTTATCAATTGCGAATTCAATCAGGGAGATTAATCCTAATACAGAAATTTTATTTGTAGGAGCTATAGGAAAAATGGAGATGGAACGTGTTCCGGCAGCTGGATATCAAATAAAAGGACTTCCTGTTGCAGGCTTTCAGAGAAGATTATCCCTGGCCAATTTGTCTCTTCCATTTAAGGTCTTTCATAGCATCCATATGGCAAATAAGATAATTAACGAATTTAAGCCAAATGTTGTTGTGGGCGTTGGGGGATATGCAAGTGCTCCCCTATTATGGTGCGCTTCAAGAAAAAAAATACCATGCCTTATACAGGAACAAAACTCCTATGCCGGCATCACAAATAAGATTTTGGGAAAACGCGTTTCTAAAATATGCGTTGCTTACGATGGCATGGAAAAATTCTTTCCTAAAGAAAAAATAATATTTACCGGGAATCCTATCCGTAAAGAAATTGCTCCTCCCACAGAAATACAAAAAATTGAAGGGTATAATTTTTACGATTTGAACTCTTCAAAAAAAACAATTTTTGTTGTAGGGGGAAGTCTGGGATGTGGCACTTTGAACAAGGCGATGAAAAAATGGATTCTGGAAAAAGCAGAAAAGGCCAGCTATCAGATTATATGGCAAAGCGGCAAATATTATAAAGAGGATATTTCATCTTTTCTTCATGGAAAAAATCTTTCTAATGTAAAAAATTTTGATTTTATACAAAGAATGGATCTTGCCTTTGCCGTTGCAGATTTGATAATTTCTCGTGCAGGAGCAGGAACCATTTCTGAATTATGTGTTGCCGGAAAAGCGACAATATTCGTACCTTCGCCCAATGTTGCTGAGGATCACCAGACCCATAATGCAATGGCAATTGTAAACAAAGGCGCAGCTTTCATTATAAAGGATTCTCAGGCGGAAGAAAAACTAATGGACCTGGCAGAGAAACTCTTAAATAATGAACAAGAGATAAGAAGACTTGAATGTAACATTCTTAAACTTGGCAAAAAAGACGCAGGTGCAGTAATTGCCAATGAGGTTTTATCCTTAATTGATAAATATAATGAAAAATAGTAATTACATATACTTTTTAGGAATAGGTGGCATAGGAATGAGTGCATTGGCAAGATATTTCAATCATGCCGGATATAATGTAAGTGGGTATGACCGTGTAGAATCAAAACTTACTGACGAGCTTAAAAAAGAAGGGATTGATATTCATTATGAAGACAACATCGATTATATTCCCAAAAATATTGAAAAGACGTACATTATATATACTCCGGCTATTCCGGCAGATTTAAAGGAACTTCAATATATACGTGAGAAAGGATATAAAATGTGCAAAAGATCAAAGGCATTGGGTGAAATTGCAAAAACACAAAAATGTCTTGCGATATCTGGAACGCATGGAAAAACAACTACCAGCACACTCCTTGCACATATTATAACAAATTCAGGAGAAGGCTGCAACGCATTTTTGGGAGGTATTTCCAAAAATTACCATTCAAACCTCCTGCTAAGCACAAATAAGGTTTTAGTTGCTGAAGCTGACGAATTTGACAGATCATTTTTACAGCTTTTTCCATCCATTGCAGTAATAACATCAATTGATGCTGATCATCTTGACATATACTCGGATTTTGCCCATGTCCTTGAAGCATTTCATGATTTTGCATCACAGATTGAAAAAATCGGAGCGCTTATTCTCAAGAAAGGTGTAGAATTACCCACTGAAGGGATTTCAGCTAAAATATATACATATTCTTACGACCAACAATGTGATTTCTACGCTTCAGAAATTGAAATGCTTGATGGTGGATATTTTAATTTTACAATAAACTATCCTCAAGGTAAAATAGAACATTGTACTTTAGGCATTCCTGGTTGGGTAAATGTTGAAAACGCAGTTGCCGCTTCTGCAGTTGCAATTCTACATGGAATACCTACCAATAAAATTAAAAAGGCACTCGCAGTATTCAGTGGTGTAGAACGAAGATTTGATATTCACATCAACACCCCGGAATGCTCATACATAGATGATTATGCCCACCATCCAAATGAAATTTCTGCTGCTATCAGTTCAATAAGAAACATATTTCCTGGAAGAAAACTTTGCGGAATATTCCAGCCTCACTTATATACAAGAACAAGAGACTTTGCGCCGGAATTCGCAAAGGCTTTGAGTACTTTAGATGAATTGATTATGTTACAAATATACCCTGCGAGAGAATTACCTATCAAAGGAATAACTTCAAAAATAATATTTGATAAAGTAACTATTAAAAACAAAATATTAATCGACAAAAATGAATTAATGGGGGTATTGGAAGGTAAAAAAATAGATTGCCTGGCAACTTTCGGCGCGGGAGATATTGATCGTTTCATAATGCCTATTGAAGAATACTTAAAAAAATGTTTAAAAAAATCTTAATAACCATAGGAATCATTATTCTGTTTGCCATTATATCGGCATACTTTGTCTATGCGGACAAACTTGCGGCAGAAGGTGAAAAGAAAATGGTATGCAAAGATATTAAGGTCGTAATCTTAGATAGTCTTTCAACTAGATTTGTAAAAAAAGATGAGGTTCTGGAAATGATAGAGAAAAACTGTCCGGTAATAGGTATTAACATATCAGAAATCAACACGTTCAATATAGAAAAACTTTTGAATGCAAAAAGTGCAATATCCAATTCACAGGCTTATGTAAAATTACCAGATTTACTAGTTGTTGAAGTAACACAAAGAAAACCGATAATAAGAATACAAAATTATGATTGCGGATATTACGTAGATAATTCAGGGTATATTTTTGGACTACTAGATTCTTTCAGTTCTTATGTACCAATTATTACTGGAAATATTCCTTTGGAATTTGAAAGGAATTTCAGAGGATACCCGGTTGACGAAGATAAAAAATGGATTGAGTCCGCTCTTAACCTTGTCCGTTATATAGAAAATGACACTTTTTGGAGTAAGCAGATAGAACAGATATATATAGAAAAAAACGGAGATATTATATTATCTCCAAAGATTGGAGAGCAAAAAATTATTTTTGGAAATTTTTATGATATTGACGAAAAATTCAAAAAACTCTCTGCATTTTATAATAATATAATACCGGAAGCCGGATGGGAGAGATACACTTCTGTCAATATTAAATATAAAAATCAGATTATTTGTAAATAATTATATGGGAAAGTATTTAGCAGCAATTGATTTAGAAACCACAAAAGTGGTTACCATCATTGGAGAGGATTCTTCCTCAGGAGTAAGAATCGT
>JBAXYG010000091.1:0-5954 GCA_041670905.1 Bacteroidales bacterium | reverse complement strand
AGTTCTCTTGGACTAATGCTAATTTCGGTATATATCCTTGTTATTTTATATAAACGATAAATATTTTTAAAGTATAAATTGTAGTATTAGTACTTTAATTTATGTATGTTAATTTTATATTAATATATGCTAATAGTGATAAAAAAAGCCGGATTATACCGGCTTTTTGATTTATTATGCAAATTATTCTTATTATACAAAATGTGCCTCAGAAGTAATAGTAACATTTAAAACCTTTGATACGATGCAGTTTTTTTCAGCATCCTTAGTCACATCTGTGAACTCCTGAGCAGTTATTCCTTCAACAGAACCTGTTATTGCAAGATGAATGGCTGTTATAACATTACCTTCCATGGTTAAAATAGCCTCAGTATCAAGAAATTTTGGGTTTAATCTCTTTTTTGTCAATCCAGAAGCAACTGCCATAGTAAAGCAGCCGGCATGTGCTGCTGCGATAAGCTCTTCCGGATTTGTTCCCTGTTCTCCCTCTTCAAATCTTGTTTTGAAGCTATAATTTGTATTATCCAGTATTCCGCTTTCAGTTGTAAGAGCACCTTTACCGTCTCTCAAATTTCCTGTCCAATGTGCTTTTGCTATACGTTTCATAATATTTATTTTAATGATTTTATGTAAATATAAGAAATTCGTTCAAATAATTATTCTAAAGTGTTACCTATAATTCATTTCTTATATGGAGTGTTGCCACCTAAAGTTACTATTACTCCTACCGAGCCATTTATTCCGAATCCCCAATACCCTGTGAAGGTTTCTAAATCGTGGTTCATACCATCTATCCCCCTCTCAATATATTCTACATTGAAGAGATTGTTTACTTTAATAAAGAATCCCTTATAGTTTAAATTACAATTAATTAACGTATAAGCAGGAAATTTATATGGAGCAATTTTATCGGCAGCATCTTTCCGCGAATCGGGGGCGAAGTCTGCATATATTCGGGCATTATGTTGACATTCTATTTCAAAATAGAGGTTCTTATTTATATTGAATATTGCACTTGCTCCTATTTGTGTCTGGGGCGCATCCCCTACCGGCAATCCGTTGCAGTAAATATTTACCTCTCCCAATTCTTTTCCTGTATAATCGTCATATATGATTGCTTTTACATCATTTGTCCAGTGCCAGTCGGCAATAGTTACATAACCTGTTAACATTAGCCAATGCGTAACATGTTGTTTTGCCTCTAATTCTATACCAGTATGTTGTGCATCAAGTCCGTTAATTATGTATTTGCTTGAACTTTCATCACTCTGTTTGTATGGATCAGAATAAATGGTTTTATTCTTCCAATAAGCATAATAACAGTTAATCTCAATATTACCTTTATTGTGAACATATCTATATCCTAATTCCGCAAGGTAATTACGCTCATTTTTAACCCCTTTTGTGATATCATTATTTCCGGAAGAAAACCATACATTGGAATAAGGGACCCGGCTGTAAACGGCTGAATTTACATATACCGAGCTCTTTTTATCTACTTTATATAAAATACCTCTCTTTAGCGTATATCCGTATCCATGCACCCATTTACTTTTATAATCATCTACGTAATTCCATTTATCCCATCTCTGAACATTGCTGTTTGAAGTAGATACCCCAACAAATCCATTCCAGTTACCTGATTTATATTTACCAGAGATATAAATGGTGGTATGATGTGTTGTCTTTCCATTACTCGTCCTGATGTAATCTCCAACCCCCTTTTGTGTATTATTTTCCAGCCAATATTGTCCACCAAGCAAATCAGTTATCCTCTCCTTTTCCCAGGTCCAATAATATTGATAATGAAAACCACTTTCAATATTCCATTTCTGATTAATTCTATATTCAAGTTTAGATGTAGCACCACTTTGAATATGTCCGGCAAGATAGTCGCTCAATATATTCTGTGAAGATCCAGCTGTTTTATTTTCCTCAATAACGGTATTCCAGTCTATCTGCCCTTCTTCGTTAAGGTATGAAATAATTTTTTTTCCTTTTGTTTCACTCCACCTTCCACCTCCCGAGGCCAAAGCAAGGTATGCTGATGATACGATATTTAATCTCTCATGGTTATTGTATAGATGATGAAGAGTAAAATAAGGCTTATGATATTGATTTCTGCTTATATTAAATGGCTTTGAGTTATAATATCCCCAACTTTTATTGTATGTCACTCCATATTTTTGAATTTCTTCAAATGTCAGTCTGGACGATCTTTGATTGTGTGTTTCAGGAGATCCTAGAACAGTAAATACTAATGTGTTTTTATTGTTGAACCGTTTAGAAACATTAAGCATATATGACCATGAATTAACTTCAGTTGCATCAATATAGTTATTTCCAAAAGTATAGGAAGTCATGACTTTTGCTGCCCATCCGTTCTTCATTTCACCACTGTCATAAGAAAAATTAAATTTATGCAATCCGTAACTTGTTGCATACATTCCGGCACTGATTAATCTATTTTCGGATGTTTGTGCTGTCAGAATATTTACAGTACCTCCCACAGAATTATCTGCAATCATTGAACCTCCTATTCCCTTTTGTACCTGAATGGCATTTGTCGCATCAGCCAGCCCAAGCCAGTTATTCCAATACATATTGGATGATGTTATTCCTGAAATAGGGATACCATTAAGTAGAATAGATATGTTTTCTTGTTTAAAACCACGAATATTGAGCTTCGCGTCGCCGTAGTTTCCAGTCTCAGAAGTGGCATAAACCCCCGGAATTCCTTTTAATATTTCCGGATATGTCGCTGCAACGGCATTATTAAGAATAGATTTTCGTTCTATTTCATTTATGCGTAACGGAGATGTCTTGTTTTTTACAAAAACTGCTGTTACAGTTATTTCTTCGATTGAATAATGTGCAACAGAATCTCTCTGATTGAATTGTTGAACTTGTCCTGATAGATTGTCAAATCCTAAAAATAGGAAACAGCATTGCAATGCTGCAAATAGAATGTTTTTTTTCATATTTAATTACCTCTTCCATCCAGACTTTAACTGTCGGTGCCGTATCTAAACAGCTCTGCTCTTTTGTTCAACAAGCTCGCGGACTATACCGCCGATCGGGAATTTCACCCTGCCCTGAAGAATTAGGCCACAAATTTATAATATATTTTTTAAAAGGAAAAATTTGTTGAGATTCCTATTTTACCCCAAATACCAGGCTGAAGGATACCTCCGTAATCAAAATATTGTGTATCAAGCATATTAGAAATATCTCCGTATATTCTATATTTACCGTTATCCCAATATAATTTCATATCCGTAAGAGTATATGGCGCATAAGGGGTTATTTCTCCCGATAATGAGGTATAATTCCCATAACGATCCTGCCATACAGCTTTAATATTAGTCCCTATCTTATTTGTTATCATAATATCAAGATCAAATACCACTTTGTGCTTCATATAATCCAGAGCATAACTGGATATCATTTCTCCGGATTCCAAGTTGAGATTAACACCAGAATAGCTTATTCCGGCACTTTTAATAAATTTTATATTGGGGATGTATCTGATTATTATATCTGTGCCAAAGGCGTTAGATTGCGTATGGTTCATACATTGCCACATTTCAGAATCTTTTTGACGTATCCAATCTATGATATTTTTTCCTATCCTGTAATAAATTATTCCCTGTACCGATATTAATCCCAAATGAGAATCATCTACCGATGTCTTGTTTTTCCATGTAAAACCGGCTTCTGCCGTATAAGATTCTTCAGCCTTCAAATCAGGGTTACCCATTATGTTTACACTGGAATAATAAAGATCAGTAAAAGTGGGAAGACGTACTGCTTTATGAGCATTAAAATATATTCTATTTCTGCCTTTTATTGTATATCCGGCATTTATTCCAAAGCAAATGTTGTCTCCACTTATACTGTTATAATTACCGCTTACTCCGGCTGAAACTGCAATATCCCCTATGTATAATGAATGTTCCATGAAATAGTTCAGATTCATACGATTCTTTTGATGATTAAAAATCACTGAGTCAGGAAAAAAGATATGTGTTTGTGGATTTCCCATCTCATCCCCTAAAACTGTACTTAATATATGTTCATTTCTCAATTCAACACCAAATGAGCTTTTTCCAAGAGAATAATTGATGTTCATTTTAAGATTACCCCCTGAAACAGTACTTAAATGATAGTTGTGTCCCTTGTACCAGGAAGCTGCTCCTTCCATATCTCTAAACAGTTCAAATCGGTCACAATGTGTCCTTTGGTATATAGAAGATTCCAAATATATTTGACGACTGATATTCTTCCCCAAATTCAGTGCAATAAATCCTGTTTTTGTGGCTTCGAACTCATTTGGATATGATAGAGAATAAAAACCGTTGGATCCAAACTCTTTCATTTGTCCCCCGATCTGAAATTCAAACATCCCTGCTTTGCCTCCATTATATTTAGTGTGGAAGAAAATATTCCCGATAGAATAATCGGTATTATTAATATATCCTGAAGAATAATCGTGCGAAAGAGAGAATACGCTATTCCATCTATTTTTTTTGTTTTTTATTCCCAAGTATGGTGCAAAATAGCCATATTGTCCAACTGCGACCCCTGCTTTTACTACATTTTCTTCACTTTTACAGGTAATAATATTTATTGCTCCACTGAAAGCAGATAATCCGAACTGATTCATTGTTGTCCCCTGAAGCACCTCTATCTTATCTATCATACTTATATTGACAGGAATATCAAGATTATGATGGCCTGTCTGAGGATCAGTAATATTAACTCCATTTAGCAATATCAAGACTTGATCAAATGTGCCTCCCCTTATTGTAATATCTGCCTGCACTCCATTTGTACCACGTTGGCGAACATCTACACCGGGAAGATAATCAAGAAGCTCATTTAAGTTTACAATCGGCATCCCGACAATCTCCTTTATATTGATTGTTCTCACTATTCTTAAAGATTCAGTGTATAGTGTTCTGCTTTGGGCAGTAATTAAAGTTTGTGTCAATACAAGAGTATCTTTCAAAGACTCATTTTGCGCAAATAAGCTGATATTAAAGAAAAAAATTGATATTAAAATGGTATAGAAATATTTTTTACAGCTCATATGACTTTATACGTTCGAATTTTGAGCCGCAAATATATACAATTATTTTTACGTTGCTGTTCTTTCAAATACGGAGTCAAATGCTTTTATTGCAGCTTGTCTTCCTGTTTCTACAATTTCATCATATTTGTAAAATTCCATAGTGCTGTATGCATTTTTAGGTATACTTATCAGAATATCAGGTTTATAAAGTTGAATAGTGCGTTCAGAGTTTTTTTGTATCATCAAACTTGAAGATTCAACAAGAATATTATAATAGTTCAACGATTCTTTACTCCCTCTATTTGAGTTAGAGTTCTCATTTTTCTGGTTGCCGAATAATCCATCATAATAAAAATGAGGTGCCGGTATTCTAAGTTTTTCAAAAATATTTTTTTCTTCTTCAATCTGTTTTTTACTCTTAACAACCTTTTGTTTCTCCATATATGGAGCATTCAGATCAACAGCCACAAGAATATCTCCTTCACTTCTTTTTACTCTGTTAATTGGAATAGGATTCACAACTCCTCCGTCAATCAATACCATATTATCAATTTTTAGAGGTTTGAATAAAGATGGTATTGAAATAGATGCCCTGATTGCCTCAAACAGACTTCCTTTATCGAATACAACTTCCTTTTTCCCTTTAATATCAGTAGCCACTGCGGTAAAAGGAATTGAGAGATTCTCTATATTGACGTCTGGTACAATCTTTTCCAATTCTTTTATTATTTTTTCACCTTTTACAATACCATCATTACTGATTGTAAAGTCCATCAAGAAAAAAACTTTCATTTTATCCACCTCTTTCATCCATTCCTTGAATGCCGGAAGTCCTCCTGCTGCATAAATTCCCCCTATTAAAGCACCCATTGAAGTGCCT
>JBAXYG010000090.1:0-5978 GCA_041670905.1 Bacteroidales bacterium | reverse complement strand
TGATATATTCTTAACAAAACTTACTTCAATGCCTGCCTTAATATTTTTTGCAATGTCAATGCTAATGAAATTTTCAAGTTCTTTTTGCATTGATACGGGTAAAATTAGATTTAAAGGGACTGAATCTGGATTGGTTGCGTCAAAAGCATGTACAATAGTTGAAATCACGTTTTTAATAAAATCTGTGTCAGACATGACTGCTTTTGTAGGAGATTCAATGGCTTTAGCAATAATAATTGATTCGACTTGTTGCTTGATAGACGAGATGGTTTGGGTAGAAGCCATCGTAAGGTCGTTATTTACTTTAGTTTTAAGTTCTTCTGCGTCTTTTTGTGCCTGATCAAGGATTTGTTTTGCTTTAGTTTCCGCATCTGATATTATTTTTTCAGCCTCAGCTTTTGCTTTTGCTTTTAAATCTTCTGCTTCTTGTTTCCCTTTCGACAAACCTTCATTGTAAAGTTTATCCGTTAGTTCTTGCAATTTGTTTTGCATAATCTATTATTGATTTTAATAATGTAGAATCACAAATTTATAAAAAAATATACAAGAAACAAACCATTAAAAGTGAATATAAGTTGCAAATATGACAATAGTTATTAATATTTTTAAAATACCTCTTTTAAAATATCTCTAATGTTATCCCCTTTCCCCATAGTATAATAGTGTATTGCAGGTACTCCTTTTGATATAAGGTCCCTGCTTTGAGCTATGCACCATTCTACACCTATTTTATATACTTCACTATTATCTTTACATTTATTTATTTCTTTTACAAGATTCAGAGGAATGTCTATTGAAAAAGTTTGTGGGAGCATCATCAGCTGTTTGTGAGTCGATATCGGTTTAAGCCCAGGAATAATTGGTACAGTTATTTTTTTCTTTCTGCACAAGTTCACAAAATCATAATAATTGTTATTATTGAAGAACATTTGCGTGATTATATATTCTGCGCCGGCTTCAACTTTTCTTTTTAGATTTTCTATATCAACGTCCATGTTTGGAGCCTCAAAATGTTTTTCAGGATATCCGGCAACACCTACGCAAAAGTTAGTAGGTATTGCATCCTTTATACTATCATCAATATATCTCCCTTTATTAAGGTCGTTAATCTGAGAAACTAATTCGTTACTATGTGTATATCCGTCAATTTCCGGGACAAAAAATTTTTGTCCCGGAATGCTTTCTCCTCTTAGCGCCATAACGTTTTGAATATCAAGAAAATTCAAATCGATAAGATCATTCTCTATTTTATATTTATTTGCCCCTCCGCAAATTACATGAGGAACTACTTCCACATTGAACTTCTTCATTACGGCTGCAGCGATGGCTACAGTGCCTGGCCTTTTTGTAACTATCTTTTTTTTGATTGTTCCATCAGGGGCTTCTAAATATTCTATTTCTTCTCTATGACAAGTTATATTTATGAAAGGAGGGTTGAATTCCATCAAGGGCTCGATTGATTGATAAAGTTTGTTTATATCGCTCCCTTTTAAAGGTGGAACAAGTTCCAAAGATGGAAAAGGTGCTGTCTTTTTATTTATAATTTCAATTACTTTCATAATCTTTCTTTATATGTATATATTTTGCGTTAGGGTGAGAAATGATCATTCCACAAAGAGAAGTAGTTGGAATAATTGCAAATGATGATGTCAGTGAGACTCCAAGTTTGTTTTCAGCATCTAAAATATCAAATACAATTCTTTTCTGAGAGTGATCGGGGCAGGCCGGGTAACCAAATGCGGGTCGTATAACATTGGATCCTTCACTTATTTGTTCCTGCATCCATTCTGCCGTGGCTTCAGTAAGTCTGGCACAAATACTTGATCTCAGAAAATGGTCATAATCCTTACAGTTGTCGCGGCATGTTTCTTTATCTTCTACTTTAATGACAAACAACCCTACAGTAGATTTTATTCCTAAGTTTTTAAGTGGCACAAAATCGGCAAGAGATTCAAAAGATGATTTGGTAGAGGTTGCTCTATCCATATTTAATCTATATTTATTGTCGAGAATTATATATTCATAATCACTATATGCTGAAAAGAATTTAACAATGAGAGATATCTCAACCTCTTCCTTTTCTATCATCTTACCTAGCATAATCAATGCAGAATCATAACTTTTTTGTGCTTCTTCGTTTTTATATATGATTTCCGGATAAGTTCCCTTGAACCCCCAAAAACTAAAAAATGGTGTCCAATTTATCTTATCAACAATTTTTTCAATTGGAAGGTTGTTGACAAATAAATTATCTTTGCCAAATTGTTCCGGTTGTATATAACTTTCATTTTGGAATTTTTTAGCTCTTTCTCTGGCTTTTTCAAGTGTGAGAAATTTTTCATTATTGTTGAGGTATAGATATCTTATCTTATTTTGTTCAGATTTGATCTCTTCAATGTATTTATTTTTTTCACGAATGATTCTATTTATGATATTTGCACCTGATGATGCATCAGCACCATATATCACGCAATAGTTGTATATAGGTGCAAGTTTTACTGCCGTGTGAAGTGCGGAAGTAGTTGCTCCGCCAACTAAAAGAGGAATTTCTATTCTTTCTTTTTCTAGCATTCTGCATAACTCTTCCATATATAATAGGGAAGGTGTTATTAGACCGCTTATTCCAACAAAGTCTGCTTTATACTCTTTAATAGCATCAATAATTGTACGGCTATCAACCATGACTCCTAAATCTATCACTTCTAAATTATTACAAGATAGAACAATACTAAGAATATTTTTTCCAATGTCATGAACATCCCCTTTTGCAGTCGCAATAATTATTTTTTTACGTTTTAAAGAATTCTCAGAAGAATTGTTGGCTTTTTTAATTTCTGGTTGAAGAAAGGAGACGGCTTCTTTCATTACTTTTGCTGATTTTATTATTTGTGGGAGGAACATTTTTCCTTCTCCGAATAATAAGCCAACTGTTTCCATTCCCTTTATCATTGGACCTTCAATGATTTCTATTGGTGAAGAATAAGAGGTTAATGCTTCTGTAATATCTGATTTAAGATAATCAGTTACTCCTTTTATTAAAGAATAGATAAGTCGATTCTCAACACTTTTTTTTCTCCATTCCTCTCTCTTCATTACTTTTGTCTGATCAGATCCTTCAAGTTTTATTTCTTCTGCCATTTCAATTAGACGATCGGTTGCTTCAATGTCACTGTTTAATATAACATCTTCAACGCATTTAAGAAGTCTAGGCTCTATTTCTTCATAAGGTTGGAGCATTGCTGGATTGACAATGGCCATGTCGAGCCCGGCTTTTATTGCGTGATACAAAAAAACTGAGTGCATTGCCTCTCTAATATTATTATTTCCTCTGAAAGCAAAAGAAAGATTGGATACGCCACCTGAAGTGTGACATCCATTTAGATTATTTTTTATCCATTTGACCGCTCGTATAAAATCAACTGCATAATTATTCTGTTCCTCAATGCCTGTTCCTATTGAAAGAATATTTACGTCAAATATTATGTCGGAAGGGCAGAACCCTCCTTTTTGAATGAGAAGGTCGTATCCTCTTTTACAAATTTCTATTTTTCTTTTATATGTAGTAGCTTGTCCTTTTTCGTCAAATGCCATCACTATTACTGCAGCACCAAGTCTTTTAATTTCTTTAGCCTTATTAAGAAATTCTGTTTCTCCCTCTTTAAGAGAAATTGAGTTTACAATGCATTTTCCCTGTGAGTTTTTTAACCCGGCAATAATTGTATCCCAATTTGATGAATCAATCATGAATGCAGCCTTGGTAATGTCCGGATCATTGCTTATATATCTGATAAATGTTTCCATTTCCAAAGTACTGTCCAACATGGCATCATCCATGTTTATATCTATAATAGAAGATCCATCTTCAATCTGTTTTCTTGCAACCCTGGCAGCTTCTTCATATTTTTTTTCATTTATAAGTCTTGCAAATTTTTTTGATCCTGCGACGTTTGTTCTTTCTCCAATATTTGTGAAATTATTTTTTATATCTATTTTGATTGTATCCAACCCGGTAATAATTAATTCATAGTTTGATATTTTTGGGATTTTTCTTGGTGAAATGCCTTTCAGAACTTCAGAAATTGCTTTAATATGTTTTGGTGTTGTGCCGCAGCATCCACCGGCAATATTAATCAATCCTTCTTCTCCCATTTCTTTAATATATAAAGCGGTTATTTCCGGACTTTCATCATATTCACCGAGTTCATTTGGTAGTCCTGCGTTAGGATAAATGCTTATAGCACAAGGAATAATATTGGAAATTGATTCAATGATAGGTTTTAATTCTTTTGCTCCAAATGAGCAATTAAGTCCAAAACTTAGGATAGGGTAGTGGGCTATTGAGTTATATAGCGCTTCAACATTTTGCCCGGTAAGTATTCTACCATTTTTATCATTTACTGTAGCAGAGACCATCACAGGTAAATTACTCTTTTTTTCTTGTTGTACTTTACTGATGGCATATAAGGCAGCCTTTGCATTCAGTCCATCAAATATCGTCTCAATAAGAAGCAAATCTGCTCCACCATCAATTAATCCTCTAATTTGTTCACTATATGATTTAACCAGGCTATCAAATGTTAAGAATCTGTATTCAGGGTGATTAACATCTGATGAAAGGGATGTTATTTTGGAAGTAGGACCAATACATCCTGCAACGAATATTTCTTTCTCTTTTTTTGCTCTTGCTTCTTCTTTTGCAATTTTAGCTCCTTGGAAATTTATTTCATATACTTTGTCCGCAAGATTATATTCAAATAATGATATTGAATTAGCATTAAAAGTATTAGTTTCAATAATATCAGCTCCAGCTTCAATATATTTTCTATGAATAGATCTAATTACTCCTGGTTGTGATATGTTGAGTAAATCATTTATGCTTTCACATGAATCGTATTCTTGTATCATTGTTCCCATTGCGCCGTCAAGAATCAGGATTCGCTCGTTTAATTTATCTTTAATCATGGTACAAATTTATGGGGCTAAGTTAATTAAAAAATGGCTGGCGAAAAATGATTCCGACAGCCATTATATTATAAAGAGTAAATGATTATCCAAGGAATCCCAAGAGGATACCGGCTGCCACTGCGCTACCAATAACACCGGCAACATTAGGTCCCATTGCATGCATAAGCAAATAATTTGTTTTATCGTAAGATAAACCAATATTTTGGGACACACGAGCGGCATCAGGAACTGCTGATACTCCGGCATTGCCAATAAGAGGATTAATTTTGTTTCCTTCCTTTAAAAATAGATTGAATAATTTTACAAATAAGACACCTGCTGCTGTAGCTATCACAAATGAAAATGCTCCTAAGATAAAGATATAAATAGAAGTTATTTGTAAAAATTTGTCGGCTTGAGTAGAGCAACCTACAGTAAGTCCAATTAGGATTGTCACAATATCAATTAGCGGACCACTTGCTGTTTGTGCTAAACGCCGAGTTACACCACTCTCTTTTAGGAGGTTACCGAAGAAAAGCATACCTAATAAAGGAAGTCCGGATGGAACAATAAATGCTGTCAAAAGAAACCCTATGATAGGGAATAGTTTTTTTTCTGTAGGAGATACTGCCCTAGGGGGTTTCATTCTTATAAGACGTTCTTTCTTAGTAGTGAATAATTTCATTATAGGTGGTTGTATAACCGGTACCAATGCCATATATGAATATGCTGAAACAGCAATTGCTCCCATCAAATCAGGAGCAAGTCTTGAAGAAAGAAAAATAGCTGTAGGACCGTCTGCACCACCAATAATACCAATTGCACCTGCTTCTGCTGGTGTAAAACCTAATAAAAGGGCGATAGAGTATGCTCCAAAAATACCAAATTGTGCTGCTGCTCCTATTAAAAGCAATTTAGGATTTGATATCAATGAAGAAAAGTCTGTCATTGCTCCTATACCCATAAAAATAAGAGGTGGATAAAAACCTTTAATAACACCCTGATACAGAATATTTAATACAGAGCCTTCTTCA
>JBAXYG010000089.1:0-6009 GCA_041670905.1 Bacteroidales bacterium | reverse complement strand
TGGAATGCCTCAACGCTCAGCTACAGGATTCGACGTACGTCGTATGAATATGCTTCTGGCCGTTCTGGAGAAACGTGCCGGATTCAAACTTGCTGCAAAAGATGTATTTTTAAATATGGCAGGCGGTCTGAAAGTAACTGACCCGGCTTGTGATCTTGCCATAGTTGCATCTATTTTATCATCAAACTTTGATTTATCTATTTCACCAAATACCTGCTTCGCAGCAGAAATTGGATTAAGCGGAGAAATACGACCGGTAAGTCAAGTAGAAAGACGAATTACAGAAGCAGAAAAACTTGGATTTAAACAAATATATATCTCCCCATTCAACAAAGAAAGTTCATATTCTAAAACAAAAAAAGGTAATATTGACATTATCACCGTTTCAGATATACCCTCTCTATGCAAAAAATTGTTTAAGTAGATTTTATAACAATAAATCTGTCCTTTCCATTTATATCCTTTATTACTTCCACGTATTTAAAGCCATGCGATTGCATAAGGTTTTTCATCTGATCTCCAAAAGCTTCATTTATCTCAAGAAAACATCTGCCATTTTTTTTTAAAAGTTTATTTATCCACTCCGTCAAAGCTTTATAAAATAAAAGAGGATTGTCGTCAGGAACAAAAAGGGCTTCAGGGGGCTCGAATTTTAAAACATTTGGCCGCATCAACTCTTTTTCTTTATTACACACATACGGAGGATTGCTCACTATAACATCAAATTGAGGTAGTCCTGCTGGTGGTGGCATCAAAATATCAGCCCGGAAAAATATTGGTTTTGCTCCGGTGATTTTTATTTTTTGTTTAAAAGCAATATTCAGTGCTTCATCGGAAATATCGCAACCATATACCTGAGCTTCAGAAAATTTTTGAGCAAGAGAGTATGCTAAACATCCTGAACCTGTACATGCATCCAATATATTAAATCCATCATACTTTACTTCCATACCCTCACAATCATTTACAACTAACCTGAAAAGTTCTTCAGTCTCAGGGCGAGGTATCAAAACGCCCTCCCCGACTTTAAATTTATTTCCTGCAAATTCAGCAAAACCGAGAACATATTGAAGAGGTTTAGCCTGACAAAGTTGGCTTAAGGCATCCTGTAATTTAATTACGATTTCTTTGGGTATAAGTTTATTCGGTTCAGATATATATTTATATTGGGGAATATCAAGATAAACGCTCAATAGCTGTACAGCCATTGAGCGTGATTCTTCACGCGAATATAATTCCGATAATTGTTTTACAGATGTAAAAACAAACTCCTCTAATGTCATATAAATTATTCTAGGAACAAGCTTCTTCAATAAGTATAGTAAAAAAATCCATCATATTTATTCCTGCAGTACACACCTGCTGAGGAACAAGGCTCATCTTCGTCATACCCGGAACAGTATTTATCTCCAAAAAATAAACATCTTTCCCTCTTAGAATATAATCCACCCTCACTAAGCCCTTACAACCAAAATGATGATATATCTTTTGAGTTTCCTCATTGATTTTCTCAGTAATTTCATCAGAAATATGGGCAGGACAAACTTCATCGCTTGCTCCTAAATACTTAGCTTCATAATCAAAGAATTCATTTTTAGATATAATCTCAGTGACAGGCAATAGAATGATCTTCCCTTTCGAACAAAAAACACCTTGTGTCATCTCTCTACCTTTAATAAATTCTTCAACAATAATAGTATCTCCCTCTTTAAATGCTTCACAAATTGAATTTTCCAATTCTTCCGCTTTTTTTACTTTTGAGATACCAAAACTGCTTCCACCAGCACTTGGTTTTACAAAAAGTGGAAGATTCAATTTATCCACAATATCTTTTACAGAATATTTATCGGTTTTCTGAAGATAAACTTCACGTGCCATTTTCACTCCTGTATCTCTAAGAAATGTCTTACAAGCATATTTATTGAAAGTCATTGCCGAAACAAAAGAGGAACATGTTGTAAATGGTATTTTCATCATTTCGAAGTAAGCCTGCAGCAACCCATTTTCACCTGGAGTACCATGAATCATTATAAAAGCTAAATCAAACTTTATTTTTTCTCCCTCTACACAGCATGAAAAATCAGATTTATCAATTTCAGCAATGGGGCTGAAATCACTATCAGATGAACATAAACTCCATCTGGTTCCTCTTAAGAGTACCTCATAAACTTCATACTTTTCCCTGTCAATATTTGCAGCAACATGTTTGCCACTTAATATTGATACTTCAACTTCAGAAGAATCTCCACCATATATTAAAGCAATTCTTTTTTTCATATGTTATTAATTAAAAAATTCTTCTTCCTGAATTTTATTTTTAGCCTCTTCATTTGTAATATCACTATTATTTCCTGTACAGTTTAAGTTGACACTCCACCCCGGAGGAGAAACAAACACATCATCCTTACTGATTCCAAGACTCTTATCCTTAAAAACCTTCTGCATAAATATTCCCCAGATAGGAAGAGCAACCTTGGACCCGCCACCATAAGAAAGACTTTCAAAGTGAACCTGCCTATCTTCAGCACCTACCCATACGCCCGCCGTAATCTTTGGAGTATAACCTATAAACCAACCATCTGACTGATCATTAGTAGTACCTGTTTTACCTGCTATTTCCCCTTCCAATCCATATTTCCATTTAAGACGGCTGGCAGTTCCATGATTTACCACACCCTCCATAAGATTTACCATAAGATACGCTGTTGGATCGCTTATTGCCTCCCTCTTACGAGCTGTAAAATTAGCAAGAACATTACCTGTATTATCTTCTATTTTAGTCACATAAATAGGATCAATATATACTCCGCGGCTTGGATAAGTATTATATGCGGCAACCATTTCATAAACCGAAATATCACACGAACCCACACATAATGAATATACCGGGTCGAGATAACTGCTTATTCCCAACTTTCTACACATTTCGACCATTGCACCCGGACTGAAATGTTTCATAAGATATGCTGAAATATTGTTTGAACTATTTGCCAAACCCCATTTTAATGTAACCGTCTTCCCTATCCATTCCTTTTTATCGGTACTTTTAGGAATCCAGATAGAATCACCAACAGGAAAGGAATAAGGAATATTCATAACCTTATCACATGGATTATATCCTTCCTGCATAGCAAGAGTATAAAGAAATGGTTTTATTGTTGAACCAACTTGACGCTTTCCCTGTCTGCAATTATCATATTTGAAAAACCTGTAATTAGGTCCGCCCACATACGCTTTTACTTTTCCGGTATGTGGTTCAACCGCAATAAATGCTCCCCTTAAAAATGATTTATAATATTTTATTGAATCATTCGGAGTCATAATCGTATCGATATATCCTTTTTTGTTCCAGGAAAAAATTCTCATTTTCACTTTTTTGTCGAAAGAGACCTTAATTTTACTTTCACTTGCTCCCGCACTCTTCATTTCAACATATCTGTCACTCCACCTTCTTGCCTGCTTCATTACTAATTCAATTACATCTTCATTAACATTATTTGAAAAAGGCCAACGATTTTTCGACTTGAGCTCCTGATTGAAGGTTTTCTGAAGCTCTTCTCCCAAATACTCTTTAACTGCTTCTTCGGCATATTGCTGCATCCTTGAGTTAATAGTCGTATATATCCTCAGCCCATCCTTATCAAGGTTATATTTTGATCCGTCCGGTTTTAAATTCTTATTAAGCCATCCATATAAATCATTATTTTCCCATTGTAAAGAATCAGTCTGGTAATCAATTTCATTCCTATAAGAAGAACTGCGAGGTTTAGATGCAGACATAACTCTGTGGAGCATATCTCTAAAATAAGGAGCAGAACCGGAATTATGATCCTGCTGCTGATAAGAAAGTACTATCGGCAATTGTGATAATGAATCACATTCTTTTCTTTTTAAATAACCATATTTACGCATCTGTCTCAATACATGATTACGACGATCAAGAGATCTCTCAGGATTAATTACTGGATTGTATCTTGTAGGTTTGTTTACCATTCCCACAAGACATGCTCCCTCTTCAATAGTCAATTCATCAGTATTCTTATCAAAGAAAGTTGCTGCTGCAGCCTTTATCCCATATGCATTGCTTCCAAAAAAAACAGCATTCATATACATAGTGATTATTTCATTCTTAGTATAATTACGCTCAAGTTTAACTGCTGTTATCCACTCCTTTAATTTATTAGTAACAAGTTTAAATTTTATAGCACCGGGGAAATTAGTAGAAACAGTATCTCTTGGGAAAAGTGTTTTTGCAAGTTGCTGAGTAATAGTACTTCCTCCTCCCTGACTAGCATCCCGCATAAGAAAGGTTTTAACAACCACTCTAGCCAAACTTCTAAAATCTATTCCCGAATGACGATAGAACCGTGCATCTTCAGTAGCCACAGTCGCATCCACCAATGATTTAGGAAGATCTTCATATTTTACAAAAGATCGATTTTCTACATGATAAGTATTTAGAATCTCTCCATCTTCCGAAATAAGAAGTGTTGCCAAATTACTATTGGGATTTTCCAATTCTTCAAAAGAAGGAATTTCAGCAAAAAGAGATACAAACAACAATAATATCAACAAAAGTGCTATTGGAGAGATAATTAACACCCAAAATATTTTCACTATCTTTTTCTTGGTTTTTTCTTTCATTTTTAGATACAAAGTTTAATATACACAAACGCGTACCGCAAATTTAGAAATAAAAATTTGGATTATTGCTCTCTTTATTCCTTACTTTGCACTTCGCAACTAATAGGATTATGGGAGAGAATTTAATTATCGTCGAGTCACCGGCAAAAGCAAAAACCATTGAAAAATTTCTTGGAAAGAATTACATTGTAAAATCAAGTTTCGGACATATTCGTGATTTATCTAAAAAAAATCTTGGAATAGACATAGACAATGGATTTGAACCATTCTATGAGATTTCTGCTGACAAGAAAAAAATTGTGGCCGAGCTCTGCTCTGCTGCAAAAAAAGCGGAAATTGTATGGCTTGCATCCGATGAAGACCGCGAGGGAGAAGCAATTGCATGGCATCTTTTTGATACTCTAAAATTATCTCCTGACAAAACCAAAAGAATAGCTTTTCACGAAATAACCAAGGATGCAATATTAAATGCTATAGAAACGCCACGGGACATTGACATGAACCTGGTCATGGCACAGCAGGCAAGAAGAGTACTTGACAGACTTGTAGGATTTGAGCTTTCTCCTATACTCTGGAAAAAAGTACAGCCAAAGCTCTCTGCCGGACGTGTTCAATCTGTTGCTCTGAGGCTAATAGTTGACAGGGAAAGAGAAATATCAATATTTAAACCACAGGCTTATTATAGAGTAGAGGGAATCTTCACACACGATGGAGCAAAATCAAAAATAAAGGCAATACTTAACACTAAATTTTCATCCGCAGAAGAAACAGAGACTTTTTTGAAAAAATGTGACGGTGCACATTTTTATATTTCTTCTATTGATAAAAAGGATATCACCCGCACACCATCAGCTCCATTTACAACATCAGCCCTACAACAGGAAGCAGCACGTAAATTAGGATTCTCAGTCAACCAGACAATGACTATCGCCCAAAAATTATATGAAGCGGGACTTATTACATATATGCGTACAGACTCCACAAATTTGTCTTCTTTAGCAATTAACACTGCAAAAGAGAGCATAAGCAAATTATATGGAGTCGAATATTCAAAAGTCAGGCACTACCACACTAAAGTTAAAGGAGCTCAGGAGGCCCATGAAGCAATAAGGCCTACATACATTAATAATACCTCTATTGAGGGTAGCTCAGCTGAAAAAAAATTATACGAACTTATCTGGAAAAGGACTATCTCTTCCCAAATGGCAGATGCCAAATTAGAAAAGACAGATATAACAATTTCAAGTGATAATATTTCTGAAAAATTCTCAGTTCAAGCAGAAAGAATAGTATTCGATGGATTTTTGAAAGTATATATTGAAGGAAAAGATGAAGATGATGAAAATGAGAAAATTACCTTACTTC
>JBAXYG010000088.1:0-6043 GCA_041670905.1 Bacteroidales bacterium | reverse complement strand
AGCAGTATGAGGGGCCATTTTTAAAGGGTTGTCATCTTTATCAAGTCGGCCTGATTTAATGTCTTCACACTCTGCTACTATATATTTAAGCGCTTCAATGAACCTTTCACGTTCATCAAAAGGTTCTCTTTCAGTAGGCTAAATCATTAAAGTTTCATGAACCGGAAATGAAGGAGTAGGAGCATGAAATCCAAAGTCCATCAAACGTTTAGAAACATCTGTTGCATCAATACCATATTCAGCCTTAAAATATTCAAGGTTAATGATGCATTCGTGAGCTACCCTGCCTGTTTCTCCGGTATAAAGTGTTTTTAATTCAGGCAAAAGACGGGCTGAAATATAGTTGGCATTTAAAATAGCTATTTCTGTAGCCTTGCGTAGTCCGTCAGCACCTAAAAGCTTGATATATGCGTGGGTTATAGGTAGTAATAATGGACTTCCATAAGGGGATGAACTAACTGCAGTCATTTCTTTTCCACCACATTGCGGAACAATAGGGTGCCCTGGTAAGAATTGTGTCAAATGTTTGGTAACACAAATCGGGCCTACTCCTGGACCACCACCACCATGAGGCATAGCAAAGGTTTTGTGTAAGTTTAAGTGGCAAACATCAGCACCAATGAATCCAGGATTGGTCAAGCCGACCTGAGCATTCATATTTGCACCGTCCATATAGACCAAACCGCCGTTTTCGTGTATAATATTGACAATCTCTCTTATTTTTACTTCAAATACACCGTGTGTAGATGGATATGTGATCATTATGCCGGCAAGGGATGTGGCATTTGACTTAGCTTTCTCACGAAGTTCATCTATGTTGATATTTCCTTTTTTGTCGCAGCCTACCAATATTATATTAAAACCGGCCATTGCAGCTGAAGCAGGATTAGTTCCATGTGCAGAGGTTGGAAGTATCATAATATTTCTATTTTCTTCTCCACGAGAGTGATGGTATGCCCTAATAGTCATAAGACCGGCATATTCACCTGCAGCACCACTGTTTGGCTGTAAAGAACATGCTTCAAATCCTGTAATTATAGCAAGGTCATGTTCCAATTCTTTGATAAGCTGCATGGTTCCTTCTACTTGATCTTCAGGAGCAAATGGATGTGAATTGCCAAATTCACTCCAACTTAGAGGCATCATTTCCACTGCTGCATTAAGTTTCATTGTACAAGAGCCAAGAGGAATCATTGAATGTGTCAATGAAATGTCTCTACGCTCAAGTTTTTTGATATAGCGCATCATCTCTGTTTCAGAGTGATATTTATTGAAGACTTCAGATGTTAAAATAAGGCTCTCTCTCTTCATGAAATCAGGAGAAGAGGTTGTTTTACCTTCTATCTTAATTTCGAATATTTTTCCTATTTTTAAAGCTTCATTAAGGTCGGATAATTCGTCAAAACTGATAATTATATTCCCTTTGTCAGTATAAAAGAAGTTTATTCCTTCGGCTTCTGCACGCTTACGGATTGATGTTGTGTCTGCACCAATGATTTCTATAGTGTCAAAGAATTTTTTACAAGAAAGTTTATATCCACTTTTCTCTAAAGATTCGGCAACTGTATGTGCGAAAGTATAAGCGTTCAATGCTATTTCTGCAATCCCTTTTGGACCATGATAGACGGCGAACATTCCAGTCATAGTTGCCATAAGTGCTGTGGCTGTACAAATATTTGATGTTGCCTTTTCTCTCTTTATGTGTTGCTCTCTAGTTTGCAGAGCAAGACGTACTGCAGGATTGCCAAGCCGATCAATGGACATACCAATTATACGTCCCGGAATATTTCTTCTATATCCGTCTTTTGTAGCCATAAATCCGGCAGTTGGACCGCCAAATCCCATAGGGAGGCCAAATCTTTGTGCGGTACCAACAGCAATATCTGCGCCCCAGGCGGCTGGCTCTTTAAATAAGGCCAATGCCAGTAGGTCACAATATGCGGAAACAAGAATTTCTTTATCATGTGCTGCTTTGCAGAATTCAGTATAGTCTCGCACTTCACCATTTGCGGCAGGATATTGCAGTATTATACCATAACACTTAGGGTCAAATTTGTATGTGGCATAATCACCAAGGACTATCTCAATTCCTAATGCGGCTGAACGTGTCTTAAGAACTGAAAGTACTTGAGGAAATATATTTTTATCTACAAAAACTATATTTTTCCCTTGTTTTACGGCGTCGCGAGAACGGAGTTCGAACATCATCCTCATTGCTTCTGCGGCCGCAGTTGCATCATCAAGCATTGAACAATTTGATAGGTTGAATCCTGTCAAAGATGAAATCATAGTTTGAAAATTAATTAATGCCTCCAAACGTCCTTGTGAGATTTCAGCCTGATAAGGGGTATATGATGTGTACCAACTTGGGTTTTCAAAAACATTTCTGGTAATAACAGCAGGTGATGCGGTACCATAAAACCCCATGCCAATTAACGAACGAAAGTTTTTATTTTTCATCGCAATAGCTTTGAGTCGGTTGGTATATTCATATTCATTCAAAGCAGGTTCAAGATCAAGAGGGGTTTTTAATAAAATATCCGATGGTACGGTTTGTTTTACTAGTTCATCTAAAGAAGATACCCCAAGTATCTCAAGCATCTTTTTTTCTTGAAAATCTCTTGGTCCGTTGTGTCTGTCAACAAATTTTAATGGCATAATTTCTATTTTTATATTTTTACTATCAAAAGAATTACAAAATTATTAAAAAACTATCTCCATCGTTCTAAATCTAATCTAATGAAGATAAAAAGTAATATAGTGAAAGCCCACAAGGACGAGCCACCATAGCTTAAAAATGGTAGAGGTATACCGATTACGGGCATTAATCCTATTGTCATACATACATTTATAAGTATGTGCATTAATATGCATGATACCACACAATACCCATAAATACGAACAAAATCATCCTTACTCTTTTCTGCCAGTTTCAATATTCGTATTAGTATGAACATATAAAGCATAAGGATAGCAACAGAGCCAATAAATCCCCATTCTTCACCTATAGTACAAAAAATAAAGTCAGTACTCTGTTCCGGAACAAAATTGAATCTTGTTTGTGTTCCATTTAGATATCCTTTTCCTAAAAGGCCACCTGATCCTATAGCAATTTTTGATTGATGCACATTATATCCCACTCCTTGTAAATCATCTTTAATACCTAACAGATTTTCTATTCTTGCTCTCTGATAGTCTTTCAAAATATTTTCAAATAAAAATTCTACTGAAAAGATTAGTCCGACTCCACATAAAAAGCAAAGTAATGTATTTCTGAAATAAGTGGTTTTTTTAATTATAGAGCGTATTAGAAAAAATATTGCTATTGGAACAGAGAATATTGTTATCCATATTTCAGCCGAAAAAGGATTTTTTGAAGCAATATTCGGCATTTCAAGCAAATGTGGGAAATAATGTAATGCAGTCATTACCGCCACGAATATTAAGGCGTAAAAGAATTTTTTTTTGGACAATATCCCTAATGTAATTATGATTAGAGCCAATAAAACAGAAATAGATACGTATGGGGAAATGACCAGAGTAATGATAAATATTATTATTGTAAGAATGCCAAGAATAAGAACCCAGCCTGACATACCTTCTCTATAGAAAACAAGAAGAAAGCCGACGTATACTAATGCTGATCCTGTTTCTTTTTCCAGAACAATCAGGAGCATAGGAATTCCTATTGTTAAAAAGGCTCGTGTTATATCTTTGAGATATTTGAATTTGTATCCATATTTTCCCATAAGAGCAGCAAGAGCTAATGATGTGGATATTTTAGAAAATTCAACAGGTTGAAATCTAAAAGGTCCGATAGCAAACCATGAATGTGAGCCGTTTATCTCAGTACCAATAAAGATTACAGCAAATAATGACAGGGTTACTATCACATAAAACCACCAGGCAAACACATTGTATAATTTTGCCGGAAAGACAAAAAGTATGAGTGCTGCAATTATTAATGATGTCCCCATCCATATAAGATGCATTCCATATCTTGTTGAGAAATCAAAAACCTTATCACTTTCAGTATGAAGTGCTGCATAAATGTTTAACCACCCAAAAACAATCAGGATTATATAGGATATTATAAGAGGCCAATCCAGTTTTCTATATATGGATTTGTTCATTTTTTTCTATATTTTTTTTGATTGACCTTATAAAGAAGATCGCTGTTAAACATTTTTTGTTCAAGCCATACCCTTTCTGGTGTTATTTCTTTGTTAAGGTATTTTTCTACAATAAGTGAAGCAATTGGCACTGCCCATGTTGCCCCGTATCCGCCGTTTTCAATATATGCAACAACAGCTATTTTGGGATTGTCTTTTGGAGCGAAGCATATAAATACTGAATGATTATCTCCATGAGGATTTTGTGCCGTCCCTGTCTTTCCGCATATTTCCAAGCCTGGTACAAATGCATTTATTGCGGTGGCACCTGAGCCTGCGCCGGCTTGTACCGCCATATACATTCCTTTTATGATTTCAGAAAAATATGCTGTATCAATAAGAGTATAGTGCTTCTCTTTGAATTTTGAATTAATCGGATGATTTTCTGTTTCTTTTATCATATGGGGCGTATAGTAGTACCCACGATTGGCAATAGTAGCTGCAAAATTTGCTAAATGAAGAGGCGTAGTTCCTATTTCTCCCTGTCCTATGGCAAGAGAAATAACTGTAAGTGATTTCCACCCTCCTTTTCTGTATAATTTATTATATGTTTCGCTTGATGGAATAAAACCGGCCTGTTCAGAAGGAATATCACTACCAAGTTTTTTGCCGAAGCCAAAACTTTCAACATATTCTCTCCATTTAGTAAAAGACTGGTCGATATTGTCATATTTAGGATTGTCAAGAATAGATCTGAATAGATAGCAATAATATGAATTGCACGACATCATTATCGATTGATAAAAATTTAAAGGAGAAGGATGATTGTGACAACCAACTTTAACTTTTCCTGCGGTATATCCTTGATGGCAAGGGTATCTTGTATCTGTAGTAACTACACCTTCCTGTAATCCTATCAAGGCATTTATAAGCTTGAATACGGAACCCGGAGGTTGTGGTGACATTACAGTCCTATTGAACATCGGCTTATAAGGGTCGTTTATGATTTCTGAATAATATTTATTTATTTCAGCCAACTTGCTGGTTTCAACACCAGGACTGGAAATCATGGCAAGTATTTCTCCCGTTGAAGGTTCTATTGCGACGAGTGATCCTACTTTATTCTTCATTAAAAGCTCACCGTATGATTGCAATTGTTCGTCAATAGTTGAGATTACGTCAGTTCCTGCAACCGCAATTTTATCATGTTCCCCATGGCCATATTTTCCTTGAATTTTATTTCGCGCATCACGCAGATAAATGCTATAGCCCTTCTCTCCTCTTAACAAATCTTCATAAGCCTCTTCCATACCGGTGTGTCCTGCATAATCCCCACTTTTATATATAGGATTATTTTTAAGATAATCGGCATCAACTTCTGAAACATATCCAAAAAGATTGCCTCCTATATTGTTAGGATATGTGCGTGTTGTTCTTGGAGTACCTGTGAATCCGCGAAAATTTAATTCTTTTTCAACAAAAATATTGTATTGTTCGCTTGGTACCTGTTTTAAAAAGACGAGTGTGCGATAGCCAATTTTTTTTTTGTATAGTTTGAATTCTCTGAATTTTTCTTTTACAAATGAAGTGTCAAGAGAAAAGATATTGCAGAATGCCAAAGTATCGAATTTTTCCACTTCTATCGGTGTTACCATGATATCATAAGTAATCTTGTTCCCGACAAGAACAACATTATTCCTGTCTAGAATGCGCCCTCTGGCAGGGTATCTCGTTTCGTATTTTAAGGCATTGTTATCTGCATTAATACGATATTCCTCATCTATTATTTGAATATGGAATAAACGAACAATGATTATTGTGAAAGAAACAACAATCCCGATTATCAGAATATTCTTTTTTTCAAAAGAAACAGCCATTATCTCTTATTAATAAGAAGTGAATAACTAATGATCAATACAGCAATAACATTT
>JBAXYG010000087.1:0-6101 GCA_041670905.1 Bacteroidales bacterium | reverse complement strand
TTATATGGGTTTTAAAAAAGAAACTTCCGCGTCTGAATTTTATGAAAAATGTAATAATCAGACCGTGGAAGAATTGCTTAATGTGTATAAACCTAAAAAAGGAGATTGTTTTTTTATTGAGGCCGGGACTGTTCATGCTGCAGGAGGAGGGTTGGTGATAGCCGAGATTCAGGAGGCGTCTGATCTTACATTCAGATTATATGACTGGGGTAGGGAGCATAATCCTGCCACAGCAAGGCAAATGCATCTTGAAGAGGCGATTGATTGTATTGATTACAAAAAATATGATGAGCAAACATGTTACCTAAGAGCAGTGACTGGAATAAAAGAGATTGTTGATTGTCGTCACTTTACTATAAATAATATAGAACTAACAGATACGTATCATATTTATACGGAAGAGTTTAATAGTTTCATTTTGTATATTTGTACTGAAGGTTCTGCTACTATTCAATATACGATTTCTGATAAGAGTGATACCATTAATTTAAAAAAGGGCGAAACCGTTCTTATTCCTGCTTCGTTTGATGATTTTTATATTTCACCTAAAGAGAGAAATACAAATTTGCTGGAAGTACATATAAAGAATATTGCTGAAGAAAAAGATTCATATATAGAAAATGTGGAAGAGCAATATGATGATCATGAACATCATGATTGTGACAATGGGAATCATCATCATCACTAGAACTATGGAAAGTACAGGGGTAAGACTGGATAAATACTTGTGGTCAATACGTGTTTTTAAAACTCGTGCTGATGCTACTGAAGCTTGTAAAAGTGGAAGAGTAACTATTAATCAGATTCCTGCCAAGTCATCTAGGGAAATAAAAGAAGGAGATACTATTATTATCAGGAAAGGTGCAGTCCATTTCAGCTACAGGGTGATAGCTCCGGTAGATAAACGGCAAAGTGCTAAATCAGTTGAAGATTACGCTGAAAATATAACACCGAAGGAAGAATTGGATAAATTGAGTGCACCATTAGAAACTTTTATTCTGAAAAGAGACAGGGGATCAGGAAGACCTACCAAGAAAGATAGAAGAAAAATGGATGATCTTTACTCCTCTTTTTTAGAAGATTGATTGAATTGAGTCATTGCCTGGTTAATCCCCGCGGTACCAAAAGTTTTGATAGCCTCAATTGCCTTATTTAAAGTAAACGGGAGTTCTTTTTCTTCTTCCGGACTAAGTTTACCAAGTACATAGTCCACTTGGCCTCCTTGTCTGAATTCATCTCCTATTCCAATGCGTAGACGGGAATATTGATCTGTATTTAGTGTGAAATTGATATGTTTTAGTCCATTATGACCGCCGTCGCTACCCTTTTTGCGCATTCTTAGTGTGCCAAATGGGAGAGCTAAATCATCCAATACTACTAAAAGATTTTCTATAGGAATTTTAGTTTGTTGTAACCAATAATTAACAGCTTTCCCACTAAGATTCATATAAGTAGATGGTTTCAAAAGAATAAATTTTTTCCCTTTATAGAATATTTCAGCAATTGATCCGTATCGGTTGCTGGTAAATGAAATGTTAGATGCTTTTGTCCAAGCATCTAACACCATAAATCCAATATTATGACGGGTATTGCTATATTCAGCACCGATATTGCCCAATCCTACGATTAAATAATTCATGCCCGAGAAGATTGATTACTAGCTTTCTGCGGTAGCAGCGGCGCCAATAGCTGCGCGTGTCATCCTAACTGAGCAAATAATAGTACTTTTTGGACTGATAATTTGTATCCCTTCATAGGATAATTCACCGGCTATAATTTGTTTGCCAAGTTTTAGATTGGTAATGTCAATTGGCAGGTTATCTGGAAGTTTATCAAGCATTCCTGAAACGCGAAGTTTACGAGTGCTGACCATTAATTTACCACCTTGTTTTACACCATCGGAGTTACCAAAAATATTGATAGGAATTTCTATTACTACAGGTTTTTTATTGGAAACGGCAAGAAAATCGACATGCAGAGCTTCGTCTGTTACGGGATGATACTGGATTTGGTGAAATACTGCTAAATATTTTTTACCATCTATTTCTAAATTGATGATGTAAGAATTTGGAGTGTGAGTGATTTCTTTCAGAACTTTTTTATCAACAGAAAAAGATACATTTTCTACTCCTTGACCGTATAAGATACATGGCACTTTCTCTTCTTTGCGAATGTTATTTACATCTGCTTTTTTACCGGTAATTCTGGGTTCACCCAGGATAATAATTTCTTTCATTTTAATTAATTAAAAATGTGTTACTCAGTCCGGACCTTCCGGACCCCATTGCACCAAAAAGAATACTTTTTAGTAGGGTGCAAAAATACAAAAAATAATTGTAAACCGATGAATAAAAACTTTTTCTGATTTTTTTATTCATTTTTTTGGAAACTTACTATTTATATTTAAATTTGTATCAATTAATAATAATTATAAATAATTATGAAAAAGAAATTTATTTGCACCGTATGCGGTTATATACATGAAGGCACTGAACCACCAGAAAGATGCCCTATTTGTAATGCTCCGGCTTCAAAATTTAAAGAAGTAATTGAATCTGAAAAAGGTAAAAAATAATAACTATTCAACCATTTCTGTGGATATGTTCCACTTGAGTGTCTTGTAAAAATTGTTCAGATATTCATATTCGGGATTTGGTATGTAAGTGCTGAGTCCTGAATGTTTTTTTATCTCCAAATCAAGAAAATAATTTGTAGCAGCCTTGAATATTACCGCATTGTTAAGGGCGGATGTGAATGAATCATATTCGCTTTCAGATGCTATTCTTGAGATATAATCATCAATATCGTAGAACCAATTTTTGTTAAAACGAAAATAGCCTTGTACTTTCGAAGGGTCGACAAGCTCCATTTTATCCCTATTATGATTAAAGATTTTATTACAACTGTTTGCAAGTTGTTTTAGAGCTGAGGTTTTTACAACTGAAATGGTCGCAGATTGATAAATGCCTGTTTGGTAATAATATAAATCAAAATATGCTTGGCTTATTTTAATCATAGCACTTTCTCTTTCAGTTTCAGGTGTGTTAAATAGAGGATCCATAATCATATCATAAGGAAAACTCTCGGCAAGTATTTCTGTTTGAGAAAAAATGAGATAATCGCATTTGTCTTTCAATTCATATGCTACTTCAATACCTCCCATAAGGCAACAATCAAAAATAATGAACTCATAATGATCTTTAAGAGCTGCAGCAAGATCTGGTATTTCTATTTCACTACCATTGTTTTCTCCAAAGCTCTTGACGTAGTCAGATTTTATGAGGTGTAAGTATGGGTCAACGAAATTGGTAGAATACTCTGTAGCGCCTGCAATTTTGTCTACCGGATTTGAATAATATCCTTCAGGAAGCCATCCGGTACCATGTGACCATAATATCAGACCGTGGCTATCTGCGGGGAATGCTTGCTCAGCATCGGATAATACTTGTGAAAATACAGAAGCGTCAGCAGAATTTTGATTCATATCATATGTAACTATCATTTCCTGTACTACTTTTCCGTCGGTATCTTTATAGTATCTGCATAAATATGGATTAGAGTTAACTGCATGGTAATAAACAAGAAGAACATTATCGTCAACGCCACCTTCAGGCATATACCCCAAACACATTGAAGCAAGATTATCTTCGGCATAACTGCTCAGATTGTTGTTGGCCGCAACATAAAAAAGAATAGAACGTCTATTGGTCTTTTCTTCAAGGCATACGCAACTTGTAATAAATTGACCAAATATCGTGATAGCAATAATATAAAATAGATATTTTCTTATGTACTTCATTAGTACAAATATAAGAAAAATAGACTGTTTAATTTTTAAAAATGAAATATACAGCTAAAATCATAAATATAAAGGCAAGTATATGATTGTACCTTATTGCTTCTGTTTTGAAAAAAAAAGTTGAAAATACAATAAAAACAGTCAGTGTTATAACTTCTTGAATAACTTTGAGTTGCATTAATGTAAAAGGACCCCCATAGGCTTTATATCCAATTCTATTGGCAGGTACTTGTGCGCAATATTCAAAAAAAGCAATTAGCCAGCTGATAATAATTATTCCGAACAGTCCCCATTTTGAGAGAAATTTTTCGGTGCCGAATTTAAGGTGGCCATACCAAGCCAAAGTCATGAAACTGTTTGACACAATCAGCAATAAAATAGTACTGAGTCCTTTTCCCATATCTATAATGATAAATGCGTGCAAAAGTATCATTTATCAGCCAAATAATAAAAATTTTTATTTATATATTTGCAAATAAAAAGAGTATTATGAGATTTATAAAAATTATGTTATTAGTATTTGGACTTGGATTTATGCTTTCTTCATGCTCCGAAAAAGAGGTGGAGTTTAAGTATTCTGTAGATGAATTTGCAGACATAGAAGTGCTGCGTTATCAGGTTCCCGGATGGAACGAGTTAACTCTTGGCCAAAAAGAGTATTTATATCACCTCAGTGAGGCAGCTAAAGCCGGACGTGATATTATTTGGGATCAAAATTTTAAGTATAATCTTAAAATCAGAAAGGTGCTTGAAAATATCATTGAAAATTATAAGGGTGACAAGGAATCTATACAATACAAAGATTTTCTTGTATATGCAAAACGTGTTTTTTTCAGTAATGGTATTCATCATCATTATGCAGAAGATAAAATATTGCCTGCATGTTCTCAGGAATACTTTGAATCATTGATGAGTGATGTAGGAGATGAGGCTAAGATAGAGGAGCTTATCCCAATAATTTTTAATCCGGAATTATATTTTCAAAGGAAGTATCAGGGAGATAAAGAAGATTTTCTTCTTGCATCTGCAGTTAATTTTTATGATGGAGTGACAAAAGAAGAAGCCGTTAAATTTTATGACGCGAAGGAGAATCCTAAAGACCCTTGTCCTGTTTCTTATGGGTTGAATAGCAGGCTTGTAAAAAATGGAAATATTATTTCAGAAGAGGTATATAAGGTAGGTGGATTATATGGACCTGCTTTGAATGTTATTATCTCTCACCTTGAAAAAGCTAAAGTTGTCGCTGAAAATGATACCCAGAAAAATTATATTACTGAACTTATCGATTATTACAAAACAGGTGATTTAAAACTTTGGGATAAATATAATGTAAGTTGGGTTAAAGATACCGAATCAGATGTGGATTTTGTGAACGGTTTTGTTGAAGATTACAACGACCCTCTTGGAAGAAAAGCCACTTGGGAAAGTGTTGTTAACTTTCGCGATATAGTTGCTTCAAAGAGGACAAGTATAATAAGTAGTAATGCTCAGTGGTTTGAAGACAATTCTCCAATAGATCCTCGTTTCAGAAAAGAGAAGGTAAAAGGTGTATCGGCAAAGGTGATAAACGTTGTATGTATTGCTGGAGACAGTTATCCTGCCACCGCTATCGGGATTAATCTTCCAAATGCTGATTGGATAAGAAAAGATTATGGATCTAAATCGGTTACTATCGCCAACATATCTGCTGCTTATGATGAAGCTTCAAACCAGAGGCCCAAGAGTATTCTTACCGAGTTTGCTTGGGATCAGGCGGAAATAGATCTCATTAAAAAGTATGGAAGTATAACAGGCGACTTACATACTGATTTGCATGAATGTCTCGGACATGGTTCAGGTCAACTTTTGGAAGGCGTTTCATCAAGTGCTCTGAAAGAGTATAGTTCTGCTCTTGAGGAGTCACGTGCAGATTTGTTTGCTCTATATTATCTTGCTGATCCAAAGATGATTGAATTAGGTATATTGGATAACCCGGATGCATATAAAGCAGAGTATATTAATTATATAAGAAACGGATTATTTACTCAATTTACAAGAGTTGAATTGGGGAAGACGAATACTCAAGCGCATATGCAATGTCGTAAACTTATTGCTGAATGGTGTTTTGAAAAAGGTAAAAATGAGAACATAATCGAAAAAAGAGTCAGAGATGGTAAAACATATTTTGTTATTAATGATTTCAAAAAGTTAAGAGACCTATTTGGACAAATGCTGGGTGAGATACAACGTATTAAATCTGAAGGAGATTTTGAAGCAGGTAAGAATCTTATTGAAAAATATGCTGTCAATATTGATCCTGCTT
>JBAXYG010000086.1:0-6102 GCA_041670905.1 Bacteroidales bacterium | reverse complement strand
TTTGGTTGAGATACAAAAAAAACTATAGAGATGAAGGCATCTGTAATTGCGGCAATTATTGAAGAGTTTGCGCCACTTGAAATTCAAGAGAGTTGGGATAATTCGGGTTTTTGTATTGGAAGTCCTGATCAAGAGATTAATGGTATATTATTAGGATTTGATTGTACTCCTTCTCTTATAAATGAGGCTATCTTACTGGGTGCAAATATGATAATTACTCATCACCCTTTACTTTTTGGAGGAATTAAAAAAATTTCTCCTGATAATAGAATTGGAGAGTCGATATATCTTGCACTAAAAAATGATATAGCTATATATTCCGCTCATACTAATGCTGATAAAGTAATAAATGGTGTAAGTGGACTCATGGCTGGCAAGTTGTCTCTTTCTGATATTGAGTTTTTGGACGAATCTGGAATGGGTGTTGTTGGTAATCTTCCTTGTAAAATGGCTGCAAGAGAATTTATAGATTATATTAAGAGACAATTCTCTTTGAAAATAGTTAGGTGTTCAGAGCCTATTTCAAAAGAAATAAGCAAGGTGGCTTTATGTGGTGGAAGTGGGAAGTCTTTGATTGGAAGGGCTATTGATTCCGGTGCACAGGCATATATTTCCGGAGACATATCATATCATGATTTTTATTGTGAAAAAGGTTTTATGATAATTGATATAGGACATTATGAGAGCGAGATAGATATAGTGCAAACCTTATTTTCAATTCTTCTAAAAAAAATTCCTACCTTTGCAATTCATATCACAAAAGATAATAACAATCCAATATATTACTATTAAGTAAATTATGGCGACAAAAAAGGCAAACAATGTAATAGTTCCCCCTATTGACGAGAGGGAAACTTTTGTATCTCTATCGAAGAACATAAGTGATTCTGACGGAGCTACAATGGAGTTAAAACTCCGTACTCTTTATCAGATTCAATTAACTGACACTAAGATTGATAAAATACACCTACTCAGGGGCGAACTTCCTTTGGAAGTACAAGATCTTGAAGATGATATAGCAGGGTTAAAAACAAGAGTATCAAATCTTCAATTGGAGATTAAGGATATTGAAAAGAATCTTGGTGATTATAAACTTAAGATCGAAGAGTGTAAAAAATCAGGTATTAAATATGAAGAGCAGCGTAATAATGTAAAAAATAACAGAGAATACGACTCCCTTTCAAAAGAGATAGAATACCAATCTTTAGAACAAGAAGCTACTGAAAAGAAGATAAGAGAGAGTACAATTGACATTGGTGAGAAAAAAAGTTTTCTCGAAGAGGCAAAAGGCCTACTTGAAGGCAGAGAAATAGATTTGGTCAATAAGAAAAAAGAATTGGAATCTATAATCGAAGAGACATCGAGAGAAGAAGAAATTCTGTTGAAACATAAAGAAGACCTTTCTTCTAAAATTGATGAAAGAATGTTTGCTGCATACAATAAGGTTCGTTCAAATGCTAAAAATAAATTGGCAGTCGTAACAGTTAAGAGAGATGCTTGTGGTGGATGTTTTAATAAAATTCCACCTCAAAGACAATTGGACATAGCCTTAAGTAAAAAAATAATCGTTTGTGAATACTGTGGACGTATTTTAGTGAATTCGGAGTTTGAAGAGTCATAGTCCTCAATGGCAAAAAAAGTTGAAAAAGGAAAGAATGTAAATATCGACCTGATTGGGGTGGATATGGGGCGAAAACCGCCGCAGGCTATTGATATAGAGGAAGCGGTACTTGGTGCATTATTACTTGAACCAAATGTTATTCCAGATGTCCTTGATCAACTTAATGAAGACTGTTTCTATAAAGATGGTCACAAAAAGATTTTTAATGCTATTTCTTCTCTTGCAAAAAGAAATAATCCCGTAGATATTTTTACAGTTGCAGACGAGTTATCAAAGAAAAATGAGTTGGAAGAGGCTGGAGGGCCATTGTATTTAAGTCAGTTAAGTTTAAAAATAGGCGCAGCTGCGCATATTGACTATCATACAAAAATTCTGCTTCAAAAATATATTCAGAGAGAATTGATATCCATTTCCTATGAAGTGCAGAAAAGCTCTTTTGAGGATTCAATGGCGGTCGATGATTTATTGGATTCAGCACAACAGAAGATTTTCACTCTTTCAGAAAAAAATATGAAACGTGAAATATCTCCGATAAGAGATGCCATCAATGAAGCTATTGATGATATTCAGGCAAGTCAGGAGATAGAAGACGGATTAAGTGGACTGCCTTCCGGATATACAGGAATAGATAAAGTTACATATGGTTGGCAAAAATCCGATCTTATAATATTGGCTGCTCGTCCCTCGGTTGGTAAAACTGCATTTGTTCTTACAATGGCAAGAAATATGGCCGTTAACCATAAAATACCTATTGCTTTTTTCTCTTTGGAAATGTCAAGTATTCAATTGGTGAAGAGAATAATGGTAAGCGAAACAGGTTTGAGCACAGATCAGATTAGAGGAGCAAGAAAATTAAAACCGGACGAATGGAAACAACTTAATAATGGTTTAAAGGATTTGTCGTCATCTCCGTTGTGGATAGATGATTCTCCTGCTCTTTCAATATTTGAATTTCGTTCTAAAGCGAGAAGGCTGGTACTTAATTCAAAAGTAAAAATGATAATTATTGATTACCTTCAGCTTATGACAGGACCTGCAGAATTGAGAGGAATGAGAGAACAAGAAGTGTCGGCTATTTCACGTTCATTAAAAGCTATTGCTAAGGAATTAAATGTGCCTATTATTGCTCTTTCTCAATTAAGTAGAGCAGTAGAAACGCGTGGTGGAAAAAAGAGACCTCAGTTAAGTGACCTTCGCGAATCGGGGGCAATTGAACAAGATGCAGATATTGTAATGTTTATTCACAGACCAGAATTTGTTGGAGTAGAAGAAGATAGTTCTTATCCTGGAGAAACTGATATTATTATTGCAAAGCATCGTAATGGGGAGGTGAAGGATGTTAAGATGCGATTTATCGCATCTGAAGTTAAATTTATTGATGCTGAAGGTTCTCCGTTCATCAGTAAAAGCATGGTGGAAAGTGTTCGTACTTATCAATCAAAAATGAACAGAGAAGGTATTCAACCTGATTCTGGTTTCGAGGATGGAGCGTTTTAAAAGTTTATTGAAATGAAAAATTATAGATTGTTCTTTTATGTTGCTTTTATATTTATCCAAATAATTCCTACGCTTTCTTATTCTCAAGATCATAATAAATACCCATTTCAAAGTGGAGAGAATATGGAACTTACTGTTCATTATAAATGGGGGTTTAGTTCTGATATTGCGCTTATTTCTTTTACATTTAATGAAGTGAAAGAGGCTAATCAAGCTCCATATTATCATCTTAAAGCATATGGCTCAACATTTAAATTTTGGGACTCTTTTTTTAAAGTCAGAGATGTGTATGAATCAAAATTTACTGTTAAGGGAATAAAACCTCTTTATTTTCATAGAGATATAAACGAGGGAGGATATACTGCAAAAAATTGGTATACGTGGGGTACATCTTCTGATGATATGCGGGCAATTGTCGATAAGAAGGGGAAGGTAAGGATAGATACAATTTATAATATTGGTCACCAAATATACGATATTGTCACTTTTTTTTATAAGATAAGAACTTTGGATTATAAAGAGCTTGAGGCTGGAAAATCTTTTCCATTTACTGTGGCTATTGACAGGAACCTTATTGATATATCTGTAAGAATGGAGAAGAAGGAGAATAAAAAAATTGAGGGACTTGGTACTTTTAAGACTATTAAGCTTGCTATTAAGGTTAAGCCTAGAAAGATTGATTCAAATACAAAAGAAGATGATTCCCGTTTTGGCATTGGAACAAATTCAAATGATGAATTGTTTGATGGTGAAGAGAAGATTTTTGTGTGGATGTCTGATGATCAAAACAGATTACCATTATATTTTATGTCTCCTGTTTCAATTGGTTCGGTAAATGGTAGAATATCTAAATATAAAGGAGTTAAATACCCCTTAACTAGTTTAATTCAGTTAAAATAATGAGTAAAAATAATGATATATCACATGAAGGTAGAATTGTCGAGATTGCAGCTGATTATATCAGCGTCGAGATAATTAATAAATCTGCCTGTGCCAGTTGTCATGCAAAATCAATGTGTGCGGCTTCCGATGAGTCAGTTAAAATTATTGACGTTCCTTATACTATTAGTACTTTAGTTGAGGAATATGAAGTTGGAGAGACCGTAAATGTCCTTCTTAAGTCATCTATGGGGCTAAAAGCGGTTTGGATTTCTTATATAATTCCTGTGGCCGTTTTATTAATTTTATTATTATCTTTGTCAACTTTTGGATTATCGGAGTTATATGTTGGCTTGGCATCAATTTTTGGGGTCGCAATTTATTATTTTATAGTCTATTTGTTTAGAGATAAATTATCTAGAATTTTTACATTTTCTATAGAAAAAAAGGTTTAATGAGTACAACTATTATTATTACAATTGCTTGTTTGAGTATTCTGGGTCTCATTTTGGCAATTGTTCTTTATTTAGTAGCACAAAAATTTAAAGTGGAAGAAGATCCCAAAATTGATATTATAGAATCTCTTCTGCCTGGTGCTAATTGCGGTGGATGTGGTCAGGCCGGTTGTCGTGCTTTTGCCGAAGCTGCTGTAAAAGCCCCAAATTTAGGTTCTCTTTTCTGCCCAGTCGGAGGGAATGAAACTATGAAAAAAGTTGCTTCAGCTCTCGGTCAGGAAGCTATTGAAAAAGCTCCAATGCTTGCTGTTGTCAAGTGTTCAGGCACATGTGATAATAGAGAAAAAACCAGTCATTACGACGGATTTTCGTCATGTAAAGTTATGGCCACATTATATGGTGGCGATACGGGATGTAAATATGGGTGTCTCAGCCATGGGGACTGTGTTGATGTTTGTAAGTTTGATGCAATAAAGATTGATCCAAAGGTGGGGATACCAGAGATAGATGAAAACAAATGTACTGCCTGTGGAGCATGTGTAATAGCTTGTCCAAAGAATATTATTGAGTTAAGGCTTAAAGGACCTAAGAATCGCAGAGTCTATGTATCATGTTCAAGTAAAGATAAAGGAGCAATTACTAGAAAGGCATGTAAAGTAGGATGTATTGGTTGTGGAAAGTGTGAAAAAGTGTGTGCTTTTGGTGCAATTAAAGTTGAAAATAACATAGCCTATATAGACTTTAATCTATGTAAACTTTGCCATAAATGTGTTGATGAATGTCCTACAAAGGCTATTCAGGCAGTTAATTTCCCGATTAGAGTTCCAAAAGCAGTTTCTGCCGAACATACAACAGAAAATGGAGGAAATCAGAAATGAAAAAGACATTCAATATTGGTGGTGTACACCCGAAAGATAATAAAATTACTGCTGATGCTGAGATTGAAGTTTTTCCGATTTTGGATACTGCATATATTTCTATGGCACAACATCTTGGCGCTCCAGCCGAACCTTTGGTTCAAAAAGGAGATAAAGTCAAGGTAGGACAAGTAATAGGAAAGCCTGTCGGCTTTATTTCCGGGTTTGTTCATTCGTCAGTTTCTGGAACAGTGACAGCTGTTGAGCCTATGCCCGATTTGGCTGGTATTATGGTTATGCATGTGGTAATTGCTGTTGAAGGTGATGAATGGGAGGAAGAGATAGATCGTACTTCTGATATTAAAAGAGAAATTAATTATACTTCTGAAGAGATAATTGAAAAGATAAAAAACGCAGGAATTGTGGGTCTTGGTGGTGCAGCTTTTCCGACGCATGTGAAACTTAATCCTCCTAAGGACAAAAAAGCCGAATATCTGATTCTTAACGGGTCAGAGTGTGAACCTTATGTTACTGCTGATGATCGTATAATGAGGGAGCAACCTGAACAGATTTTTATTGGAGCAGCCATAATGATGAAGGCTCTTAATGTCACAAAGGCTTTTATTGGAATTGAAGAAAATAAGCCTCAATCAATTGCTATAATGGAAAAGGTTGGGGAAACGTATCCTCAGATAAATGTTGTAATTTTAAAGAAAAAATATCCTCAAGGAGGTGAGAAGCAGCTTATAGATGCCATTACCGGTCGAAAAGTGCCATCTTTAGGTCTTCCGAT
>JBAXYG010000085.1:0-6104 GCA_041670905.1 Bacteroidales bacterium | reverse complement strand
TTTTATATTGGCATGCTTCAATCTTATAATATACCTGAATTTGTCACTGGAAAAGTAGATTTTTCTACAAAAATTTTAGAACAACCAAGGGAAGTAATATCTTTGCAACAAAATTAACCTAAAGACAACATATGAAAAATCATTTAATAACTGCTCTCATTTTACTTTTTGTATTTGCGGGTTGTAACAGAAGCATAGAGATTGAACCTGAGAAAGAAAAACCATATGTCCCCTCTGAGCGAGTTGCCGGCCGAGTAGCAGTTGCTTATGTAACATATTATGGAACCCAAATACCAGACCCAAGTGTCATCACCCATATTAATTATGCTTTCGCAGAATTATATGTTGTAGATAATGTATATCAAGGATTTAAACTACAGGGAAACCAAGCCCGTTTTGAAAACGTTGTAAATCTAAAACAGACATATCCCGACCTGAAAATTCTTCTCTCTTTTTCACATACTGTTTCCAACTCTGATAATAAACAGGGAGGAGGTTTTTCCGCTATGTCAAAAACCGAAGAAGGCAGAAAAGCATTTGCAGAGGATTGTCTTGAATTTATACATGAATGGAATATTGACGGTATTGACATTGATTGGGAATTTCCCGGATTATCATGGAGTGGGCATGCCTGTGACCCTGCTGTCGATGTTCAAAATCATGTATTGTTAATGAAACAGCTACGCGAAACATTGGGATCAGAATATTTATTGACTTATGCTGGATATATAATGAACAAAAGAGCTATTTCAACCGGATACAGATACATTGACATAGCTGCTGTAGATCCATATGTGGATTTTGTGAATTTAATGACATACGATATGGATGAAAAGCCAAATCACCACTCCGCTCTCAGATCAGCAAGCGCATATTGGGACTGTCAACGTGCAGTTAATGCATATATTGCTGCCGGAGTAGCTCCTGAAAAAATAGTATTGGGCATTCCTTTTTATGGAAGACGGTCTTTTAGTAAGAGCCCAACAAGCGTAAGCTACAAAAACATATTGAAACTAGATAAGACTATATATAAAATAGACAATTGGGATGGTGGCGCATCTGTTCCTTACGTAACAACAATAGCAGATAACAGTTTCTATTGCGGATACGATAACAGCGAAAGCATTGCCATAAAGGGGGCATGGGCACTTAATCTTGGAATGAAAGGGCTGATGTATTGGGAATACGACAGCGATGATGCTTCCGGAACTCTTCGTAAAGCAGTATGGGAAGCCGTAATGAAAAAATAGATAAACACGATATTAACTTTAAAAAAACAAAAAAATGTTAGCACAAGAATGGTTAAAAAACGCACAAGGCGCTATGAATAAAATTGATACAACTCAAATGGAGAATATTAAAAAGGTTGCAGAAATTATGGCAGATACTATTGAAGCAGGCCGTTGGGTACATACTTTCGGTTGTGGTCATGCAAACCTCCCTATTGAAGAGATGTATCCTAGAATTGGTGGCTTCGTAGGTTTCCACCCTCTTTGTGAACTCCCTTTAACATTTTTTACTCATATAGTTGGAGAAATGGGTATAAGTCAATTCCTCTTCCTTGAACGTGCTGAAGGTTATGGTAAAGCAATTATGGATAGTTGGAATTTTGATAAAAAGGATGTTTTATGGATTTTCTCACATACAGGAATCAACGCTGTAAATATTGAAGTAGCTTTAGAAGCAAAAAAACGCGGTATGAAAGTTATTGTATACGGTTCTGCCGAACAAACCGGAAATAAAAAGCCACGCCATTCAGGAGGGAAAAATCTTTTCGAAATTGCAGATTATGTGGTTGACTCATGCTGCCCTCTTGTTGATGCTTCTGTTGATCTTAAAGGACATCAAGACAAAATTGGTCCAGTTTCTACAGTAGCATTTATCACTACTGTTTGGATGACAATATGCACAATTGCTGAAATCCTTGCAGATCGTGGTGTAAAACTTTATATTCACCCTTCACATAATGTTCCGGGAGATACAACAGCTCACGAAAGATTGGATTCTTGTATTAAAGAGTACAAAAAAAGAGTGGTAGGACTATAACCAGCCGCCAATTCAATAAAATTAGTCTTGGGAATTAGCCCCATTCAAGGGTTTGTTTCCAAGGCTTTTTTTAATATCAATAATATTTTACGGGTATTTCCCTTACTTTTGTAACAACAATAGATTGTATATCTATAGAAGATAGCTATTGATCTAATCCATCTTATCAAAAGTAATAGAGATATATAAAAGAACATGAAAAATAAAATTATAGCATTATTAAAACAAGAAGTCAAACCGGCATTGGGTTGCACAGAACCAATTGCCGTTGCTTTGGCTATTTCCCATAGTTGTGAAGCTCTAAAAGAAATAAATATTGCCCCATCTTCATTTGAAGTGAAAGTAAGTGCCAATATTCTGAAAAACGGAATGGGAGTAGGTATTCCCGGTACAGGTATGGTAGGACTCCATATTGCATCCGCACTTGGAGTCATATGTGGAAAATCAGAATATAGGCTGGAAGTTTTAAAAGATATGACAGATAATTGTATAGAACAAGCAAAGGCACTTTTAAAAAATAATTCTATCAAAATATCCATTGCTGATTCAAAAGAAAAATTATTTATCTGTGCTACTGCTTTTGGATCCGGGTCAAATAATAAAAATCACTCTGCTTCCACAATCATAAAAAACAATCATGACTCAATAGTAAGTATAGTAAGAGATGGAAAAGAGATTTTTTCTTCAAATGCCCCATGTAAAAAATCATCAAAAAATGAAGATTTCGCTAATTCAGAATACGACCTTACAAATTTCTCAACGGAATTAAATATAAAAGATATATATGATTTTGTAATGACTGTTCCATTTAAAGATATCGAATTCATTATGGAATCGGTCACTCTTAATAATGCTTTAGTTGATGAGGGACTTAAGAATAACTATGGTTTACAAGTAGGAAAAACAATTCTCTCTAAAAATAACAAATCTGTCTATGGTGACACAATATTGAGTTATGTTATAGCACACACCGCGGCAGCGTCAGATGCAAGAATGGCAGGATGTACACTTCCAGCTATGAGTAATTCAGGGAGTGGAAACCAGGGAATAACTGTTACTGTACCGGTAATTGCCGTTGCAGAAAAAATTGGTGCCTCAAGAGAATCTCTTGCAAGAGCCCTAACTTTAAGTCATCTGATAGCAATCCACATCAAAGGATATTTAGGCAAATTATCAGCATTATGTGGCTGCGTAATTGCCTCAACAGGATCAGCATGCGGAATTGTATACCTTAAAGGTGGTGGATATAATCAGATATGTTATGCAATAAAAAATATGATAGGAAATATTACCGGAATGGTTTGTGATGGAGCAAAAGTGGGATGTGCTCTGAAAGTAGCATCCGGAGCATCTTCAGCAGTTCAATCAGCAGTTTTAGCTCTTGATGGCATCTCTATTTCGGAAAATGACGGTATTATTGAAAAAGATATTGAAAAAACAATAAGCAATCTGGGAAAAATAGGTTCAATCGGCATGCAAACTACAGATGAAATGATTCTTGATATTATGCTATGCAAATAGTCCTAAAGAAGGACGTATTATAAGAGGACCGAACTATATTGTGGCTAAGTCACTTTAGACCAAGAATATTCAAAATATCATCGCTATTATTAACAATATATTTTGCGGCAATATCAGTCTTGTTTCGGTATGACCAATCAATCAGCACAAAATCCACTCCCGCACCATTAGAACAATTATAATCATATATTGTATCACCTATATACAGACATTCCTCGGCTTTTGCTCCAGACTTTGATAAGTATTCAAACATCGGATCAGGGTTTGGTTTATGTTTTTTTGAATCTTCAGCACATATGATATAATCGAATAATGAAAACCATCTCTTTATATTAAGATCAGAAATAAGTTCTTCTCTTGTCCTGGAGGTAATAATGCCGAGAATTAGACCCTCGTTCTTAATCCTTTCAAGCATTTTGTCAACCCCTACAAACGGTTGTATAAGATAGGACAGACTTTGAAAATTTTCCTCCCATATCTTCTCAACAACTGATTTATCTTCAAAACCCAGTTTGACGACAGCTTCAGAACTCGTAATCCCAAAATAAGGATACAACTCATCAAGTGACATCTCTTTTCCAAGCACATCAAAAACAGTTTTTTTAAGTGACATAATTCCCGTCTTTTCTGTATCCAGAAGAGTCCCGTCTATATCAAAAATTATATGTTTATAACTCATAATCCTTTATAAATAAGCTATAAAGGCTTTCTGCCAAAAGGCCAAAAGGCAAGTGAAACTAATTTAAAATGTTGTTTTCCAAACGGAATTCCTATTATTGTTATACATAAAAATACAGCAAGAATCAGGTGAGTCAATGCAATTACAAATCCTCCAGTAAATATCCATAAGATATTAAGGACAGATGATAAACATCCGTTCAATTGCTTCGGTTCGGTCACCTGAACTTTTTGGCCAAAAGGGACAAGGCTCAACACTGCCAATTTAAAAAATTGCAGTCCGAAAGGAATCCCAATTATCGTACAGCAAGATACAATCCCGGAAGCAGCATATTCTATGGCAATTAGCCAACCGCCAAAGACTATCCAAAGAATATTTCCAATTAATGACATTTCTATTCGTTTAAATAATTTTCCTGTTCAATAGTTAATTTATCAATATTCATTCCCCAACTTTCCAGTTTTTTGTCTGCAACATATTTATCAATCTCTTCCGGAACAGTAATAACTGTTGCCGGTATCTTACCACGATTACGAACCAAATAACGAGCACTTAGTGCCTGAATGGCAAAACTCATATCCATTATCTCTGCAGGGTGACCATCTCCGGCTGCAAGATTAACCAATTTTCCTTCCCCTATAACATAAATCCACTTTCCATTTGAAAGTTTATATCCCTGAATATTATTTCTAGCTTTTTTTGTCTCTATTGCAATCTTAGCAAGCGTAGCTACATCCACCTCACAATCAAAATGACCAGCATTACAACAAATAGCACCATCTTTCATTTTTATAAAAGACTCTTCTGTAACTACATCTTTACATCCGGTAACAGTAATAAAAAAATCCCCAACTTCAGCAGCCTCAACCATTTTCATAACTTTAAACCCGTCCATAACTGCTTCAATCGCTTTTATAGGGTTTACTTCGGTAATAATAACTGAAGCTCCAAGTCCTTTTGCTCTCATTGCAACACCCTTGCCACACCATCCATATCCAGCGACAACGACGTTTTTACCAGCTACAATAAGGTTAGTAGTACGGTTAATTCCGTCCCAAACAGATTGACCGGTACCATATCTGTTATCAAACAAATATTTGCAATTGGCATTGTTTACCATCATCATTGGAAACTTTAATTCATCTCTTTGTGCCATTGCTACAAGACGATGAATCCCTGTTGTAGTTTCTTCACATCCTCCAATTACATTTTCAATAAGTTCCGGATATTTTGTGTGAATAAGATGAACCAAATCTCCTCCATCATCAATTATAATATTAGTAGAAATATCTATCACACAACTCAAATGCTGTTCATACTCCTTTGGAGTTGCTTCATGCCATGCATATACATTTAAACCATCTTTTACAAGTGCAGCAGCAACATCATCCTGAGTAGAAAGAACATTACTTCCGGTAACATACATTTGCGCACCACCGGAAGCTAACACCTTACATAAATAAGCTGTTTTAGCCTCCAGATGAACAGAAAGTGCTATTTTCAATCCTGCAAAAGGTTTCTCTATGATGAATTCCTGTTCTATAGCTCGAAGCAAATACATGTTCTGCTTAACCCATTCAATTTTTCGTTTTCCACTTTCCCAAAGGTTTATATCTCTTATTTCGCTCATAATTATCTATTATTTAATCTTATTAATACAGGTAAATGGTCACTGTATCCATTTTGAAATATGTTTCCACGATAACTTCTTTTTGGTTTACCTCCCTGAATCATAAAATTCTTTTTGAATATTTCCCCGTAATGTCTACCATCAATATTTATCAATCTCAAACCTCCATTAGGTGGATTTATTATATTATTATTTACAATAATGTTATCATATAAATTCCATCTGTTA
>JBAXYG010000084.1:0-6107 GCA_041670905.1 Bacteroidales bacterium | reverse complement strand
CCATCTATCAATTGTGGAATGAGAGGACTGACTTATGTTGAAGTTGAAGTTACCGGTCCAAATAAAGATCTGCACTCAGGCCATTATGGCGGAGCCATTGTTAATCCTGTCAACGCACTATGTAAGATGATTGACAGCCTGATTGATGAAAACGGACATATTACTGTAAAAGGGTTCTATGATGATGTAATTGAGCTAAGTAAAGAAGACAGAGCATTATTTGCTAAAGCACCATTTGATTTGGAAGAATACAAACAATTTCTTGGAATTGAAGCTGTCGCAGGAGAAAAAGATTACTCTACCCTTGAAAGAACAGGAATACGTCCTTGCCTTGATGTAAATGGCATATGGGGAGGATTTACCGGCGAAGGAGCAAAAACAGTTCTTCCTTCTGTCGCTCATGCTAAAATATCCATGCGCCTTGTACCCAATCAGGAGTGTAAAAAAATAGCTGAGATATTCGAAAAATATTTTATAAAAATAGCCCCAGAAGGGGTAAAAGTTAAAGTTTTTCAACATCATGGAGGAAACGGATTTCTGATTCCAATTTCCTCAAATGCATATAAAGCTGCATCAAAAGCAATTAGTGAAGTTTATGGCATAGTTCCCGTTCCTAACAGAGGTGGAGGAAGTATTCCAATACTTGCAGATATGCAACATATCTTAAATGCAGACCCACTCCTTATGGGATTTGGTTTGGAAAGAGATACAATCCACTCTCCTAATGAGAGCTATTTATTATCACAATTCCATAAAGGAATAGAATCAATTGCCTTGTTCTATAAATATTTTTAAGAAAAATAACGATTTAAATAATCGGTTATGACATATAATGAATTGTATCAACAAATCATAAAGAAACACAGTTTCCTTTGTGTTGGTTTGGATTCAGATTCGGAGTTAATTCCGGAACATTTAAAAAGTAGTAAAAATCCAATTTTTGAATTCAATAAAGCCATTATTGATGCTACAGCCAGTTATACGGTTGCATATAAACCTAATACTGCTTTTTATGAAGCAGAAGGTATACATGGGTGGGAACAACTTGAAATGACCATAAGATATATTCGCGGAATATATCCCGACATTATGGTAATAGTCGATGCAAAAAGAGGTGATATAGGAAATACTGCAAAACAATATGCTAGAGCTTTCTTTGAAAAGATGAATTGCGATGCCGTAACTGTTTCTCCATATATGGGACGCGATTCAATCGAGCCCTTCCTTGAATATGAAGGAAAGTGGTCTATCGTTTTAGCTCTCACCTCAAATGAGTCTGCTGCTGATTTTGAGACAAATATAATAGTTAATGAAAACGATGAAAGTAAAATGGAGACCCAGCTATATAAAAATGTTATCAGAAAAACCATGACATGGGGGTCAAAGGAGAATACAATGTTTGTAGTTGGAGCCACAAGACCTGAATCATTAAAAGAGATACGGGAGATATGCCCCGATCATTTTCTGCTTGTCCCGGGTGTCGGCAAACAAGGAGGCAGTGTTGACGAAGTTGCAAAATATGGTCTTAATTCCAACTGCGGATTACTTATAAACTCATCAAGGGGAATAATATTTGCAGATCGTACACACCGCTTCGCACAAGCAGCAGAAAAAGAGGCCCGCAATCTGGCTCTAAAAATGGAATTGCTCTTAAAGAATATTTGATTCTACTTTTCTACTTTATACCGAAGAATATCTTAATCATTCTTAGTTTTCTCTTTGTATATGGATTATATTTCAGATTAAGTTCCAAACGAATCGCTTTGTTCAATACACTCTTGTTGTGACTGAATGTTTCAAAACTCTTTTTCCCGTGATAATAGCCCATTCCACTTGCCCCTATCCCTCCAAAAGGCATTCCTGGTTCTGTTAAATGCATTATTGTATCATTGACACATCCTCCGCCATATGAGCAAGTATTCATCACTTTTTTTGCATTTTTCCTCCCGAAAAAATATAAAGCCAATGGCTTTTCCATCTTCTTTAATTTACCCATCACTTCATTTATGTCAGAAAAATCCAAAACAGGCATTACCGGACCGAATATTTCCTCTTTCATTACCTGATCTTCAAATGTAACATCTTCTAGAATAGTAGGTTCCATCAATCTGCCTTTTGCTCTACCACCACATATAACCTTTTTATTAATACAAAGCGAAAGCAGCCTCTCTACGTGACGTTCATTGACTACATAAGGAAAATCATCTGAAAGATTTTCATTATCATAATAAAACTTTTTAATATAGTATTGAGCTCTTTCAATCCATTTACCTTTTATAGCTGAATTTAAAAAGACAAAATCCGGGGCCACACAAGTTTGCCCGGCATTAAGATATTTACCCCAAACAACTCTTCTTGCGGATTTGTCAATATCGGCATCCGCATCAATTATACATGGAGATTTTCCTCCCAATTCCAATGTCACGGGAACAATATTCTCAGCCTGACGTATCATCATTTTGCGTGCTACTTCCACAGATCCGGTATAAAATATATAATCATATTTCTGATCAAACAATTCTTCCCTCTCTTTAGGGTTATCATAAGTTGTATATATCAGCTCTTTAGGAAATCCAGACAGCATCTTTGAAACAACGGAAGAGACATTAGGCGTATTTATGGATAATTTCAATATAACTGTATTGCCAGCACTTATAGCACCGGCAAGAGGTAAAATAGAGAGATTAAAAGGATAGTTCCACGGTGAAACAACCAATACCACACCGTAAGGCTCCGGCATGATATATCCTTTAGAAGGAAAATTTATTGATGAAGTGCATTTCCTTTTAGGTTTGGATAATCTTCCAATATTATTAATAAGATAATTAAGTTCATGCAGTACCATCCCTATCTCGGTAGAATATACATCAAACTCACATTTGTTGTAGTCCCTTTTAAAGGCCTCGATAATTTCCGGGCGGTATTGATGAACAAGGCCTCTGATTATTATAAGCTGCTTTTTTCTATATTCCACATCAAGCGTAGCACCAGTATTATAAAATGCACGCTGTAAATCGATTATATTTTTCATAAACATTAATTATATAAATATGCAATTTAAATAAAAAAAGTTAAATTTGTTTAACAGCTAAAGAAAACGGGTTATGCCTAAATAATAGGCATTGCTTGTTGTTTTCATTTTGAATTATTAACAATTTATCACTATGACAAACGATGAGGTAAAAGAATCAATCAGTAAATCTTTTAACACAGATTGGGACAAAAATCAAAAAATTAAAAAAGTCGTAGAAACAGCTTTCTGGATTATAATTGCTTTCAGTTGTATTTACATTTTAGCAGGAGCATGTATCTGTTTATACCTTGATATTGGCAAATATGAAGTTTTGATATTTGTAGCCTCAATTCCTATTTTTCTATTAAATATCATAATCATAGGGCTTATAAAAATTTTCTTTTATATGTCACAATAATTTTTCAATTTTTGCAGCAAATCTTCTCCGTAAAGATCCTTATCCACTATTTTGCCTTCTCCATAAATCAATAGATTATATTGCATCTTCAAATTAAGGAAAATAATACGGAGCATTCTTATCTGAGAACCTGTTTATCCATTTTTTAAGTTCATCGTGAGATTTTAATTCTAGAAAAATCTGACTGGAACTCTTATCCATACGTACTTGGTAGTTAGAGATTATCTCTTTCTTTATATTTATTAAATTAAGAAAAAAGGAAGTGTATTAAGCCTATGTTTTGACTGTCAAAAATCGTAAATATTACAGTGGGAGAATCCACTACAAAGATAATTGCACATATGGTCATACGTTCAGCAAAGGAAATGCTTTCAGATACAGATAAAACAATCCTGCAAATATCAGAAGAGCTTAACTTTTCAAGTTCGGTTGTATTTGATCAGTATTTTAAACGATACACATTACTTACCCCACTGGAATATAGACGTCAAAACAGGTAAAATACATCCACCTCTTTACTAACTATGGCAGTAAAACGTAACTATCTATGGACAGTAAAACTTGCTTTATTTTTTAAGTATTTTCTTCAATACAGTGTCTTTATCTATCTTCTTGGTACAGAAGAACCAGTCATAGCATTTTGTATTTTCATCCTTGTTTTCCATTCTCTCTTTAGCTATACCACATGAGCCTGCTGTTGGAACAATAACTTCATCACCCGGACACCAGTCAGCAGGTGTTGCTACATTAAATGCATCAGCAGTTTGTAAAGCTATAATAACACGATACAATTCATCAAAATTACGACCAAGGCTAAGTGGATAATAAATAATTGCCCTAATAATACCTTTGGGGTCAATTACAAATACTGCACGAACAGCTTTTGTATTGCTCTCTCCAGGCATTATCATACCGTATTTTTTTGCTACTTCCATTGTTATATCTTCAATCAAAGGGAATGTAACTTCAACATTTTTCATTCCTTTATACTCAATCTTTTCTTTGATTGTTCTCAACCAGGCAATATGGCTGTAAAGTCCATCAACCGAAAGGCCAACAAGTTTGCAATTTGCTTTATTAAATTGTTTTTCCATTGAAGCAAATGTCATAAACTCTGAGGTACAAACAGGCGTAAAATCAGCAGGGTGACTAAAAAGAATTACCCAACCCCCTTTATAATCAGCCGGAAAATTTATTTCACCCTGAGTTGTTACGGCTTTAAATTCCGGTGCATTTTCGCCTATACGAGGCATAGAAAATAATTGTTCTTCCATAATAATAAATTTTAAATGTTGTTTTAATCCTTTTTTCCGAATAATGTAAAGTTATGATTTTTAATCATTTCACAAAGAAAATTAACACAACTTTTTTAAAAAAAATAATCGTAATTTTAAACACTTAAGGATTAACTTCTTATTTATTTTTCCATTGCAATAATCTTCAAATCTTTTGGCATTTTTTCAATAGCATATCTTAATGCTGTACGAGGCATTATTGCCTTGTTTTTAATCACATATTCAAATATTTCTGATTTTGTCTTAAATTCAATAAATTCAAAGAATTCATTACTTATCTTATTAACAGTAGAAATCTTTACTCCGTAATATTTTCAATAATTCAGTGATATTATTTGCTTCCGTAAATTTTGGATTTTTGATTTTGTAATCTATTTTTTCATGAGACCAGGTTATATGAAAGGGAACATGAACAGCATAACCTCCTAATTCCAAAACAGGAATAATATCTGATTTCAACGAATTTCCTACCATAAGAAAATTCTCGGGTTCACAATTAATGTTTTCTAGTAGTTTTGAGTAATCACTGGTTTTTTTATCACTCATTATTTCTATATGGTGAAAATACTTTTCTAATCCGGAATTAGAAAGTTTTCTCTCTTGATCTAGCAGGTCTCCTTTTGTAGCTAGAACTAAGTGGTAATCTCCATTTAGTTTAACCAATACCTCTTTTACTCCATCCAAAAGTTCTACTGGTTTTTGAAGAAGCTCTTTTCCCAATAAAATCACCTTTTGTACAAGTTCTAAACTAGTGGAATTATTAGTTATTCGTACAAGTGTTTCTAACATAGATAGCACAAAGCTCTTTACTCCATAACCGTAAAGAGCTAAATTTCCCATTTCAGTACTAAAAAGTTCTTTCGAAACTGATTCTTTGGGTAAATAATCCTTTAATAAATCACAAAATTTTTCCTCAGTCTCCCGAAAATTTGGTTCATTAACCCACAAGGTATCATCTGCATCAAAAGCAATTACTTCAATTTTTTTCATTCTTTTTAATATCTCTATTTTTATTATCTTTTAAAGTCTATTTATTCTGATGGTAATAATGTTAGTTATACCCATCAATTGCAAATATATTGGTATTATTTATATTTATTATCAAACAAATTTAATCTCCCATTTTTACGCTTTTAAATTAGATAAACATTAATTGTGAACCCCACTAACATAAAAAAGGGGCTGATCTTCATCAACCCCTTTTTTGTTTATTATCGTTATAAATTATCGAACTATCTAAAAGAGCAGACAATTTAATATGAATTACATCATATTCCAGGCTGCATTTTGTGCTTTCTGATTCTTTGATGCATTGAGCTTACCAAAGTTGTATTTGAAACTGATTACAAAGAGACGGCCTAGTATATTTCGGTGTGAATCT
>JBAXYG010000083.1:0-6113 GCA_041670905.1 Bacteroidales bacterium | reverse complement strand
TTCTTGGTTAAGGCAAAAATGATTCAAAGATGGAACAAAATAGATAAAAAAGTAGGAGCGGAATTATTTGAAAAATATGTCAAAGAAGTTCGTGGAACATATAAAGGAGTTGAATACAACGCCGACATAAAAAAGAAATAGAAAAATAATTTTAAATATGAAAAGTACTGGAGTAGTAACAGGAATCATTGCCAATCTAGTTACCGTCGAAACAACCGGACATGTCTCTCAAAATGAGATATGCTATATTGATTTGGATGGAACAAAATTAATGGCTGAAATTATAAAGATTTCGGGCAAAAATGCTTTTGTACAGGTATATGAAAGCACTAGAGGATTGAAGAAAGGCAATACTGTAGAATTTGAAGGACATATGCTTGAAGTAACGCTCGGACCCGGACTGCTTTCCAGCAGTTATGACGGACTTCAAAACAATCTGGAGACGATGGATGGAGTATTCCTTAAAAGAGGAGAATATACCGCTCCTCTTGATTCTGAGAAAATATGGGACTTTTCCCCTATTGCGTCAAAAGGAGATAAAGTAGAATCAGCAGATTGGCTTGGTGAAGTAAAAGAAGGATGGCTTCCTCATAAAATTATGGTTCCATTTTCATTTAACGGAGAATATACCGTAAAGACAATAGCTGAAACAGGAAAATACAAAATTAATGATACTATTGCGACTCTCGTTGATGAATCAGGAGATGAACATATAGTAACCATGACTCAAAAATGGCCCGTTAAAGTAGCTGTCGAAGGATACGTGGAAAAGCCGCGTCCTTACAGAATAATGGAAACAGGTGTTCGTTGTATGGATACTCTTAATCCGATTGCCGAAGGCGGAACCGGATTTATTCCAGGACCTTTTGGATGCGGTAAAACAGTACTTCAACACGCTATAGCACAACAAGGTGATGCTGAAGTTATTGTTATGGCAGCATGCGGCGAGCGTGCAAATGAAGTTGTAGAAATTTTTTCAGAATTTCCGGAATTGATAGATCCACATACTGGCCGAAAACTGATAGAAAGAACAACCATTGTATGTAACACATCCAATATGCCTGTTGCGGCACGTGAAGCTTCTGTCTATACAGCTATGACAATCTGCGAATATTATCGTGCAATGGGCATGAAGGTACTTCTTCTCGCTGACTCTACGTCAAGATGGGCACAAGCATTAAGGGAAATGTCCAATCGTATGGAAGAGCTTCCAGGGGCAGATGCTTTTCCTGTTGACCTTTCTGCAATTATTTCCAATTTCTACTCGAGAGCAGGCGTTGTTAAATTAAGAAACGGAAAAACTGGTTCAGTAACATTCATAGGTACGGTATCTCCTGCCGGTGGTAACTTAAAAGAACCAGTAACTGAATCCACAAAAAAAACGGCACGTTGTTTCTATGCTCTTTCTCAATCAAGAGCAGACAAGAAAAGATATCCTGCAGTTGATCCGATAGACTCATATTCAAAATATCTAGAATATCCTGAAATCATAGAATACTTACAGAACCGTGTTGACAAGAATTGGGTTGATAAAGTAAACAAAACCAAGAATTTAATCCGTCGCGGCAAAGAGGTTTCGGAGCAAATAAATATATTGGGTGATGACGGTGTTCCTATTAGTTATCATGAAATATATTGGAAATCTGAACTTATAGATTTCATTATCCTTCAACAAGATGCATTCGACAAAGTCGATGCGGTAACCTCAATGGAAAGACAGGAATATATGCTTACTCTTGTGCTTGATATCTGTGATGCTGAATTTGACTTCGATACATTTGAAGATTGTAATATCTATTATAAAGAAATCATAAACATTATGCGCCAAATGAATTACTCAGAATTCAAGAGTGAACAATTTAATAAATACCTTGAGCAACTAAATAAAAAATTGAGCAATGACAAGTAAAGCATTTCAAAGAATCTACACTCAACTTGAATCTATTACAAAGGCGACTATATCACTTAGAGCTCAGGGAGTAAGTAATGAAGAACTTGCTACAGTAGCCGGACGTCTTGCACAAGTTGTAAAAATAAAAAAAGACCTTATTACACTACAGGTATTTTCCGGCACTGAAGGTATTCCCACAAATGCTGAAGTAGTTTTCTTTGGAGAACCGCCTGCATTGAATGTAAGTGAAGAATTAGCTGGACGTTTTTTTAATGCATATGGTGATCCCATTGATAATGGTCCTGCCATAGAAGGTGAACGTCGATATATAGGTGGTCCTTCAGTTAATCCGTTCAGAAGAAAACAACCGTCACAACTCATCCCTACCGGCATCGCTGGTATAGACTTGAATAACACTCTCGTATCAGGACAAAAGATACCTTTCTTTGCAGATCCTGATCAACCGTACAATCAAGTGATGGCGCAAGTTGCTTTGCGCGCAGATGTTGATAAAATAATTCTAGGCGGCATGGGACTTTCTAACGATGACTATTTATATTTCAAAATGACATTTGAAAGTGCTGGAGCCTTAAATAGGATTATTAGTTTTGTAAATACAACAGACCAACCTCCGGTAGAACGTCTTCTTATTCCGGATATGGCTCTTGCAGCCGCAGAATATTTTGCAGTAGAAAAGAATGAAAAAGTACTTGTGCTATTGACAGATATGACACTTTATGCAGATGCATTATGTATAGTATCAAATCGTATGGATCAGATTCCTTCAAAGGACTCCATGCCTGGATCTCTTTATTCCGACCTCGCAAAGATATATGAAAAAGCTGTACAATTACCGGATGGAGGCTCAATAACAATTATTGCAGTCACAACACTTAATGACGGAGACATCACACATGCTATTCCAGATAATACAGGATATATAACTGAAGGACAACTCTTCCTGCGTCAGGATACTGATACTGGAAAGGTTATAATTGACCCATTCCGTTCGCTGTCACGCCTGAAGCAACTGGTAATAGGTAAAAAAACTCGCGAAGACCATAATCAGGTTATGAATACGGCAGTCAGACTATACGCAGATGCTGCTAATGCAAAGACTAAACTAGAAAATGGATTTGATTTAAGTGATTACGATTTGCGTTGTCTAAACTATGCAAAAGACTATTCAAACCGCCTTCTTGCTATTGACGTCAACATCTCAATTAACGAGATGCTTGATACTGCATGGGAACTTTTTGGAAAATATTTTTCAAAAGCTGAAACAGGAATAAAAGATGCACTTATAGAAAAATATTGGAAAGCATAAATTATGGCAATAAAATTCCAATTTAATAAAACCTCATTGAACGATCTTGGTAAACAACTCAAGATGCGCACACGTACTTTGCCAACACTCAAGAACAAAGAGTCCGCTCTTCGCCTTGAGGTCAAAAAGGCAAAACAACGATCTGATGAGCTTTTGAAAGAATTGGATAGTTCTCTTAAATCATATGAATATCTGGCCGGTTTGTGGAACGAATTTGAACCTAATCTTATCTCCGTAAAAGACGTGGTTCTTGAAACCGTAAAAGTGGCCGGAGTTCGCACTCCCGGATTAAAAGAGGTCATTTTTGAAGTAACAGAATTTAACCTCTTTGCGAAGCCCCTTTGGTATACTGATGGTATAAAAATTCTTAAACAACTTGCACAATTGGGTATAGAATCAGAAGTATATACAGAAAAAAGCAGACTGTTAGACTATCAAAGAAAAAAGACTACCCAGAAAGTTAATCTTTATGAGAAAGTACAGATACCCGGTTATCAAGAAGCTATCCGAAAGATAAAAAGATTTATTGAAGATGAAGAAAACCTATCTAAGTCTTCACAGAAAATAGTAAAGACAAGACATCAAATTGAAGAGGAGGAAGAAGAGTTATGATAAAGAAAATGACAAAATACTCCATTATAACTTTCCAACCCGAATTGATGCAATTCCTCGATAAACTGCAGGAATTAGGAATGATGGACGTGACCCGAAGCAATCGTGCATTTGATGATATATCAAAATCATCTTTTGACGCTGCTCGCAGATATAAAGAAGCAATAAAAAACCTTAATCTTTTTATTGAAAAACATAAAGATATAAAGGCTAAAGAAGTAAATTTTGAAGATACAGAATCGGCATTAAAAACTTTTGAGCAACTTTTTTCAGAAATTCCATCACTTAATTTACAAAAATACAACTTAAATAAGGAAACTGAAGAAGCTTTATTGTGGGGAGATTTTTCTTCAAACGACATTGAAAAAATTAGAAAAATGGGGCTTATTCCTCATTTTTATCAAGTATCAGAAAAAAAGTATAAAACTTCATGGGAAGAGAAATATCCTATCATGAAACTAAATACGGCAAAAGGAAAATGCTGCTTTGTGATAGTCACTCCATCAAAAGAAGAATATTCTTTTGCCCTGCAAGAATCTAAATTTCCAGAAAAAAATGTAAATGAATACGTGGCTGAGGTTCAATCAATAAATAATAAAATTGATGAAAATATCCGCATAATAATGGGATTAACCAAATATTTGCCTGATTTCAAAAAACAGTATTCTATTACTATGGAAGAACTTGACAAGTACTTTGCATTTGAAAGTTCATCTAAAAAAGTCGATAACACAATCGGGATAATTGAAGGATTTGCCCCTGCTGAAAGCGATTTTCTTGTAAAAGAGTTTCTTGATAAGAATGATGTAATATACCTTACCGAAGCGGCAAAAGCCGAAGATAATCCTCCGGTAAAATTGAAAAATAATTCTTTTGCCAAACTATTTGAACCTATTGGCAATCTATACATGCTTCCAAAATATGACGAATTGGATTTAACTCCGTATTTTGCGCCATTCTATATGCTATTCTTCGGGCTTTGCTTGGGAGATATGGGTTATGGTTTAATATTGATACTTATCTCTCTGTTTGTAATATGGAAACTACCAAAGATGAGGGGCTATGGTAAGTTAATCCTGATGCTTGGTATTGGTACGGTCATTATGCCTGCACTCAACGGGACATTTTTTGGAACAAAAATTTATGATATAATGCTTCTACCAGATAGCATAAACAATTTATTTTTTTCAGATATAAAGATGTTCTGGTTTGCAATAATCTTCGGTATTTTCCAAATAATATTTGCAAGACTTGTTTCAGCCATTCATGCTATAATAAAAAAAGGGTGGCAATATGGAATGAGAGATATTGGATGGTCAATCATACTCATATGGATTTCATTTGCTTACGCCGGATCACAAACAGGAGAAAAAATGCTTTCTCCAATAATGAACTATATTTTGGGTGGTGGTGGATTATTTTTAGTCCTGTTCTTTTCCAAAACAAATGGAAATATCTTCAAACGTTTTATAAAAGGAGTTATATCACTTTATGATATAACAGGATTTTTCGGAGATATCCTATCGTATATACGATTGTTTGGATTAGGTACATCAGGAGGTATATTGGGTATGGTAGTAAATTCTGTTGCAATGCAATTAACTGGTGTTCCCTATATAGGTTGGGGATTATGTATAATAATGCTTATTATCGGACACACATTTGTTTTGCTGTTATGCTCTCTTGGAGCATTTGTTCACCCTATGCGTCTTACATTCGTAGAATTTTATAAAAATGTCGGTTTCTCAGGAGGCGGCAAAGAATACAAACCTTTAAAAAAAGAAAAAGAATAATAACAATCAAAAATTAATAATTATGGATTTCACATTACCTTTAATCATTGCATACGCCGGAATGGCAATTATGCTTACACTCTCCGGAATAGGAAGTGCTATGGGAGTAACCATTGCAGGAAACACAGCTATTGGTTCTATAAAAAAGAACTCTGATATTTTCGGTAAATCAATGATTCTTTGCGCGTTACCATCAACACAAGGTCTATATGGATTTGCCGGTTTTTTCCTGATGCTTAGTTCCATAAGTGGTCTGAACTATGAAATTTCATTGGGACAAAGTTTGGCAATGGCAGCTTCAGGTATTGCTTTAGGGTTTGTAGGATATTTTTCTGCTTTAAGACAAGCAAACCTTTGTGCCAACGGTATTACAGAAATGGGAAACGGACAAGATGTTTTCAGTAAAACTATGATTCTTGCAGTATTTCCTGAATTATATGCAATCTTAGCTTTTGCTGCATCGTTCCTCGCTTTACCATAAATAACTTAT
>JBAXYG010000082.1:0-6193 GCA_041670905.1 Bacteroidales bacterium | reverse complement strand
TTCTGACTTTGTTTCAGATTGAAAGTATTATTGAGTATAGGAAAGAATATGGAGACATTCTTTCCTATGGTGAGCTTTCCGTAATTGATGGATTTAATTCAAGTATTGTGGAACGCCTGTCTCCATTCATAGTGCTTTTGCCGGGTAGTGGCGTAAGAAATTTTGGTTGTGATAAAAAAACTAAAATAAGGCAGGAATACAAAAGCAAAGTTAAAAGTGTAATACAAAATAAAGGGATTTATTACTACTCTAAATATTTAATTGATTATAAGGATAGAATATCAGCCGGATTGATAATTGAAAGTGATGCGGGCGAGAAAATGACACAATATCATTTACCTGATTTTACCTCTTTTCATGTTTTTTATAAAGGGAAAAAAGTTTTAAAAAATCTTATTTTGGGAGATTATGTAGTAAGATTTGGACAAGGGCTTGTAACCTGGAAATCTTTTCCAATGTCAGTTCCTGGATATCCATCTTCAATTATGAAAAAAGAATCCGGAATTTCTCCCTATTCATCAACAGATGAGTCTAATTTTCTTAGAGGGGCAGCTGCAACTTTTTTGCTTTCAAAATACAAAATTTCTATTTTTAGCTCATATAATAAACTTGACGCAAGATTAGTGGATAGTTCTTACACTTCAATAATTACAGGAGGGTACCATGTTGGTGATGCTGCAATAAATAGAAGAAGAAGCCTTGGTGAGTTACTCTTAGGTGTTAATGCCTCATTTGAGAGTGAAAGATGGAAATTTGGGCTGACAGCAGTAACTTATGGTTATGACAAACATAATGCGCGTAGAGTCTGTGAATATAATAAGTATCAGATGTATGATGGAATGTGGGGTAACATAGGTATAGATTTCTATACTCATATTAAACACTTAAGGTTTTTTGGAGAATTGGCAATTGATATGTCTCCGGCTTTAGCCGCAATATTAGGTGTGATATGGAGTCCTTCCTATGAGTTTGAATGGAGCATATTATACAGGAACTATTCAAAATCATATATTGCTACGCATGCAGGTGCACATTCTACTCTTTCTAATTGTTCAAATCAAAATGGAATAGCGGTTAATTTAAAGTACATTTTTTCTTCAAATATGAGTCTGAGTTTTAATTCTGATTATGTTTATCATCCATGGCTGAGGTATCGGATTGATTCTTCATCTCATGTATTTAAAAACAAGGCAAAGATTGATTATTTGTTTAATAATGGGTTATCACTTTATTTTCATGTCTCTCATTTATATGGAGATAGTGAAGATTTTCATAAGTTTGGTGTGAGAATAAATATTAAAAAGATTATTTTCAACAATATTACCTTTGGTACACGTGTAGATGGAACTATTATCACAAGTGGAGGAAAAGGATATGCAATATATCAGGATATAACATATAAATCAAATAACAAAAAAATAGAAGGTTCTCTTAGAGGAACTTTGTTTAAAACATCTGATTGGGAATCAAGATTATATATATATGAACGAGATCTGCCACAAAGTTTTTCGGTTTCGAGTTATTATGGGAATGGAATAAGCGCATATGCAATAATTCGTTACTCTCCATTTCGTAATATGGATTTTTGGATAAAATGCTCACATACAAAATATTTTTCACAAGAAAAAAGCCCCAAAACTGATTTGAGGCTTCAAATAAATTATTCATGGTGAATTAAGAAGCAGTCTTGATTCGGATTTTCATTCCCGGATAAATCTTTACATTACGACCAAATCCATTGATTTGCAGAATATCATTTAGACTTATTCCGGTGAACTTATTTGCAATTCCCCAAAGCGTATCGTTTTTCTTTACGGTATACATTACGAATCCTTGTGATGATGTTGTTTTAACTTTTAAAGAACTACTTGATTCCCCATTACTGCTTATAGATGAGTTGGATCCATATATAAATAATTTTTGACCTATTTTTATGGTATTACTTCTAAGGTTATTCCATCTTTTGATATTTGATACGCTTGTTTTATACTTTATAGCGATATGTCCCAGAGTTTCACCGTTTCTTATTTTATGTGTGATTCTTTGTCCGTCATTTCCTGAAAGTTCTGTTATTTTCTTGATCTCTATTGGGTTAAAGAAAGTAGAGTCCTTATATGCGTATATCTCTTTTTCCTTATCGACAAACTGCATACTGTAAGTGTAAGGCAGGCGAAGAATATATGTTTTTTCTGTTCCAGGCACTATATCGTGTGTGTATTGAGGATTTATAGATCTGAGTACATCAATAGGAATCCCGATGTTATCAGATATTTGTTGGAAGTGGAGCATTTGATTAATCTGAAAAGTGTCAAGATGAGCAGGCATATCCATTTGTGTAGGAGTAATATTATGTTCAGGATAATAATTTAATGTATAAAGAGCAGCTACAAAAGCCGGGATATATCCGCGTGTTTCACGAGGAAGATATTTGTAAATTGTCCAGAAATCTTTTGATCCGCCCGAACGCCTGATGGCTTTATTTACATTACCCGCTCCGCAGTTGTATGATGCGATAGCCAAAGTCCAGTCTCCGAATATGAGATAGGAGTCTTTCAGGTATTGTGCGGCTGCATGGCATGAAGCTATTGGATCATATCTTTCGTCAACAAAAGAAGTCATTCGCAGGTTGTATATTTTAGCTGTACCATACATGAATTGCCACATTCCTTTTGCCCTTGATCTTGATACAGCTTTGGGGTTAAGTGCGGATTCTATTACTGCCATGGCCTTTAATTCTTTAGGGAGATCGTATTGATCAAATATTTCCTCAAATATTGGTAAATAGTATTTTGATTTTCCCAGTATGGTTTGAATCTTATCAGGCATCTTTTGGGTGTAGCGGATGATATAGTTTTTAATAATATTGTTGTATGGAAGTGATATGAAAGAATTCATCTGTTTCAATCTCTCTATATATATTGAATCAGGAATATTAGAAGTTAATGTATCTGTCTCAGTATCATCATATCCCATATCAAATTCATTTTTGCTCTTCTCATACCAAATATTTAATAATGAATCAACATTTTCTGTCGTATATTCCTGTAAATAAGAAGGTTCTTCTTCAAATATATTATTGGTGTCGGATAGTTCGATAGGACCGGTTGCATTTTGATACTCAATCATTAAAGAATCATATGCTCTTTGAAGAGAATCTATTTTTTGATTCAGATATGAAATAGTCTTTTTATTTTTATTTGAAAATAGAGAAATTTTCTGTTGCCCGAATGAATTAAAACAAGATAAAAGTAGAAAAACTAAGATAAATGTTGATGTTATGTTTTTTGATAGACGCATTATTAAAAATTTAATTGCATTTGGAATCCAAATGCAGGGTTATTATTTACTGCTGCAAAATTTGTATTGATAGGATTTACTATCGTCGGCTGTACATTGAATGAGAGGTCATCGCTGACATCAAAATCGCTCATATAGGCAAACACGTTTGCATCAATGATATTTAAGGCATATACAAGTACAATGGCAATAACAGAGTAATCTCGGTAACGTCGATACTGGTCTCTGTACCATTCTGCCTGTGATGCAGTGATATGTCCTTTGTATCCACTTTCACTATCATTTGCCATGATGTAAATATATTTAAATCTTTTGTATTGTATGTCATTCATATGAAAAAAATAGCCACAAGCTACAAATCCCCCATACCAAATAGGAATCTTCCAATAATCTCCGTTATATGCTTGCCCCAAACCAGGTAGAAGGGCTGAATATAGTGTGGATTTTCCAGGGTCCGGTTTTTTGTCACTGTTGAATGATATTACCCCATCCATTATTGAACTCCAGTATATCAAACCAGCACTGAGGTAACAATATGTTCTATAATTGGCATATTTTTGTTCTCCGGTTTGTTGATATTTCTGATTATTCTGTATGCCAAAATAGATTGTACTTCCAAGTCCACCATAGAATAAAGGTAATTTCCAATAATCTCTATTGTATATTTGTGCACTACCGGGCATAATCACAGAACCTAAAAACAAATATGAAGGAGTAAGACTATCTTTATGAGACAAACCTCTGAATAATTTTTTAAAAGAGATGCCGCCTGTTGTATCGGCTGAGACTTCACTTTCTGAGTTTGTCCCTGTAGTGTTAGAACCAGGAGGACCACTTATTACACCACTGCCAGAACCTGTTTTTGTCGCAGTTTTGAACTGCGCACAAATGTTAGAGCATACTCCAACTAATAATAATAATGTAAGAATATATCGACGCACTGTGATCTGATTATTTACGAGTTCTTCTCTTCAAGCGCTTTAAGAAAAGCGGAAACTTCATCATCATCCTTAAATCGGATGGTCATTACTCCATTTCCTTTATCTGAACGCTTCAGTGAGATTTTGTTATTAAAATATTTTCCGACAATCTCTAACATCCTATAATATGTGTCGGGAAGAGTCTGTTCTTTATCAACAGTTATGGGATTTTTCTCACTCTTTTTCACTTTATCCTCCAATTGTCTTACTGAAAGGTCATTTTTTATAATAAGTTCACATAGTTGCAATTGAGTTTGAGTATTATTTACAGAAAGTAATGCCTTTGCATGTCCAACACTGATTTTTCCGATTTTAATGGCTTTTTGAATTTCAACAGGGAGTTTTAGCAAACGGAGATAGTTTGTGACTGTCGTTCTTTTTTTTCCGACCCGGTCAGCCATACCTTCCTGTGTTAGGTTGCACTCTTCAATAAGACGTTGAAAACTTAAAGCAGTTTCAATGGCATCAAGATTTTCCCTTTGTATATTTTCGACGATAGCCATTTCCAACATACCGGCATCATCTGCTTTGCGAATATATGCGGGAATAAGTGTTAATCCTGCAATCTTTGCTGCTCTGAATCGTCTTTCACCACTTATTATCTGATACATTTCCACCGCTTTTTGCCTGAGAGTAATTGGCTGTATAAGTCCCAATACTTTAATAGACTCAGCAAGTTCATTTAGAGAATCATCATCAAAAGTTGCACGAGGTTGAAAGGGGTTTGGTTCTATTTGATTCAGAGGAATATCAGAAATAGAAGTAGGATTAGCCTCTATTGCTGATCTTAGTTCATTATTAATATTAGTTTGAGCTCCTTCAGCATCAGCCAATAAAGCACTCAATCCCTTTCCTAATGCAGCTCTTTTTGTCATTATGAATTCCTTTTAATTATTTCTTTTGCTAAATTAAGATAATTTCCTGTTCCTATTGAAATGGCATCATACAAAATTGCAGGCTTGCCATGTGATGGTGCTTCACTCAATTTTATGTTCCTTGCAATAATTGTGCTAAATACCATTTCCTTAAAATGAGTACGAACTTCATCCACTACTTGATTATGCAGTCTTAACCTGCCATCATACATGGTAATTAGAAACCCTTCTATTGATAATGATGGATTAAGTCTCGTTTGCACTAATTTAATTGTATTAAGAAGTTTTCCTAGTCCTTCAAGCGCAAAAAACTCTGGTTGTACTGGAATAATTATTGAATCGGCTGCAGTTAAAGAGTTGACTGTGATGACTCCTAATGATGGGGCGCAATCAATTATTATATACTCATAATCGTCTTTTATTTTATTTAATGCGTTTTTAAGTGTTGCTTCTCTGTTTTCAATATTTAACAGCTCTATTTCAGCACCGACAAGGTTTATATGGGAAGGAACTATTTTTAGATATTCAAGTTCCGTACTTAGAATTGCATCTTTTATATCTATTGTCCCAATTAAAACTTCATATAAAGTCTTCATTGTGTTTGAATCCGGATTATAATTCAGCCCGGAAGTGGTATTTGCCTGCGGATCAGCATCAATCAAGAGTGTTTTTTTTTCCAGTACGGCAAATGATGCAGCTAAATTAATGGCTGTTGTAGTTTTTCCTACGCCACCTTTTTGATTTGCAATAGCAATAATTTTTCCCATATATAATCTTGATTCTTTTATTAGAGACAAATTTACAAAATCTTTTTTTACTATATGAATTATATTAATTTTGTGAATAATTAATAATATAATGACTAAAATTTGGAAAGTTATTGTCAATCAAAAGGCTGGTAGAGGCATGGGATTAAAAGACTGGCCTTACATATCAAGTGCAATGGCAAAAGCCGGATTAAAGATATCCAGCGTATTCACGGAACACAAATATCACGCTGTAGAGTTGACTAAAAAAGCAATTTCAGAAGGATATAGAGAT
>JBAXYG010000081.1:0-6240 GCA_041670905.1 Bacteroidales bacterium | reverse complement strand
ACCCACCCACAGAATAATTGATGCTGCTTCTGAAGCCTCAAAAGGATCTTCAAAGATTGGCTCAACATTAAAGGGAATAGGACCTGCATATATGGATAAAACAGGACGTAACGGACTGAGAGTCGGAGATATTCTTACAGAAGATTTTAAGGAACGCTACAATACCCTTAAGACGAAGCATATTGCATCTCTTAAAATGTATAATTATCAATACAATCCGCAGCAAAATGAAAAAGAATGGTTTGAGGCAATAGAATATATGAAACAATTTGAATTCATTGATGGAGAGTATTTTATAAACAATTGCCTCAACAATAATAAGAAAGTACTTGCAGAAGGGGCACAAGGGTCCATGCTTGACATAGATTTTGGCTCATATCCTTTTGTCACATCTTCATCTACAGCTTGCGCTGGTGCCTGCATAGGCCTTGGAGCAGCACCTTCACGCATCGGAAATGTATACGGTATTTTTAAAGCATACTGTACAAGAGTTGGAAGTGGTCCTTTTCCTACAGAACTTAATGACGAAACTGGCGAAGATTTACGCCAAAAAGGATTTGAATTTGGAGCAACCACAGGCCGTCCGCGCAGAACAGGATGGTTAGACCTTGTTGCACTGAAATATGCTATAATGCTAAGCGGTGTAACTGAATTGATCATGATGAAATCTGATGTACTAGATACTTTTGACACAATTAAAGTTGCAACAGAATACATTGTTAACGGCAAAAAAACAAATATTGTTCCTTTCGACACATATGCCAAAATTGAACCTGTATATAAGGAATTCAAGGGATGGAAGAAAAATCTTTCAAATATTAAAAAAGAGGAAGAACTTCCTTTTGAATTTATGGTTTATATTAAATTTATTGAAGAAGAATTAAAAGTTCCCATCAAGATTATTTCACTAGGGCCGGATAGAGAACAAACAATTATTAGAGAAAATTAATAGTAGTGCAGTTGTTAGAAAAAATTAACTCACCTTCAGATCTTAAAGAACTCGACAGCAATCAACTTGAACAACTTTGTTCAGAGTTAAGAAATTACATTATAAAATGTTGTTCTGAAAACCCGGGACATATTGGAGCCAGTCTTGGCACAGTTGAACTTACTGTTGCTCTTCATAAGGTTTTTAATACACCTACCGATAAGATTATCTGGGATGTTGGGCATCAAGCTTACGCCCATAAGATATTAACGGGTCGCAGAGATTCTTTTAAAAATAACAGAAAACTTGGTGGCATAAGTGGCTTTCCTAAAATGGCAGAAAGTAAATATGACGCATTCGGAACAGGGCACTCTTCTACATCAATTTCTGCGGCATTAGGTTTAGCTGTAGCAGCAGAGATCCAAGGTAGGAAAGAACATGTTATTGCTGTTATAGGAGATGGAGCTATGGGTGGAGGTCTTGCGTTTGAAGGACTCAACAATGCCGGTTCATTAAAAACAGATATCCTCGTCATTTTAAACGACAATCAAATATCAATCGACCAAAATATCGGTGCACTTCACAATTACCTTATCAAAGTAACGACAAGTAAAAGTTACAATAAACTCAAAAAAAACATTTGGGACACACTCGGAGCCAGCTCGATCAGGAGAGGAATTCAGAAAATTGTCAAAAACATAAAACGGACACTGCTTAAGACCAGTGAAACAGGCTCATTATTCGACTCCCTAGGATTTAGATATTTTGGTCCGATTGATGGCAATGACATAAATCAACTTCTTCCGACCCTTACAAGATTAAAAGAAATAAAAGGGCCAAAAATACTCCATATTATAACAAAAAAAGGGAAAGGGTACAAACCTGCAGAAGAAGAACAAACCATTTGGCATGCTCCAGGTACTTTTGATGCAAAGACAGGTAAAAGAACCTCAAAAGGAAATGGAAACATTGCCAGATATCAAGACGTATTTGGAGAAACACTAATTGAACTGGCAAAAATTAACACAAAAATAGTAGGCATAACTCCTGCTATGGCCAGTGGTTGTGGTATGAATATTTTTAAAAATGAAATACCTGAACGCTTTTTTGATGTCGGCATTGCCGAACAACATGCGGTAACTTTTTCTGCGGGATTAGCCGCTGAAGGACTTTTACCCTACTGTAATATCTACTCATCATTTATGCAACGTGCATACGATAATGTCATTCATGATGTTGCACTTCAAAACCTTAAAGTTGTCTTCTGCCTTGACAGAGGTGGACTTGTAGGAGAAGATGGAGCAACTCATCATGGATTATTTGATCTTGCCTATTTCAGGCCTATTCCAAATATTTGCATTGCTGCTCCCATTAATGAGCTTGAATTGAGAAATATGCTTTATTCAGCATCTCAACCCGAATATGGTATTACAATAATAAGATATCCGAGGGGCTACGGAGAAGGAGTAAAATGGAGAGGTGTTAATTTTAAAAAAATACCTATAGGAAAAGCTGAACTTTTGCAGGATGGGAACGATATTGCTCTATTAAGTATAGGAACTATAGGCGCAAAAGGGGCATTAGCTATAAATAAAGTTCAGGATAAAGGAATTTCCGTTCTTCATTACAATATGAGATTTTTAAAGCCAATCGATATCAACGCGCTTGAATATACATGCACTAAAGTAAAGACAATAATTACACTTGAAGACGGAGTAAAAATCGGTGGTCTGTATAGTGCCGTTTCTGAATACATCGCAAGTAAAAAAATTGAATGCAAAGTTATAGGACTAGGAATCCCCGACAAATTTATAGAGCAGGGAACAACCTCTGAGTTATATTCCGAATGTAAGTACAACACTGATGACATATATAATACAATTTTAAATGAAATACAAAATAAATAACAGCAACCTAGACAGAATATTGACACACAGATTCTGGGGACTACTTATATTTCTTGCTGTTATTTGGATTATGTTCTTTTGCACTTTTAAGATAGGATCCTATCCACAGCAATGGATTGAAATTCTAATGGGAAAACTCTCAATTATTACTGAGAACAGCATCAAGAGTGAGTGGCTAAGTGATTTTATACAAAACGGTATTATTAACGGCATTGGATCAGTTCTTACCTTCCTACCCAATATCCTGATATTGTTTTTCTTTATTTCCTTGCTACAAGAAACAGAATATCTGCCAAGGGCAGCCAGACTGATGGATAAGTATATGCACGGAATAGGCTTACACGGCAGCTCCTTCATACCATTGCTTATGGGCTTTGGTTGTAATGTTCCGGCAATAATGGCTACTCGCACCATAGAGAGAAAAAATGACAGAATTCTGACAATAATGATGATTCCCTACATTCCGTGCAGTGCCAGAATACCTACTTTTCTTCTTTTCAGTGGAATATTCTTTCCTGAGAACAGTATTCTTGTGATGATGCTATTATATATAGGAGGCTTATTAACCGGAGTTGTTATGGCTCTTATAAACAAACGTCTTTTCTTTAATGAAAAAAAAGAAGATTATGTAATTGAACTTCCTGAACTACGGGCACCTTCCCTACTTAAATCCTTAAAAAGTATGTGGGATGCAGCAGCAGAATATTTAAAAAAAATTGGTACAATTGTACTTGTTGCAGTTATAATAATTTGGGCATTAGATTATTTTCCATTAAAATCAAAAAATAACGTTGATTCCGAAAGAATGTCATACCTCCAACAATTCGGTCATACTATTGAACCTGCCATGAAGCCACTGGGATTTGACTGGAAAATGAGTACGTCTTTAATAACAGGAATAACAGCAAAAGAATTTATTGTAAGCACATTAGGAGTTCTTTATAAGGAAGATGAACACCTTGTATCAGAAGCCCCTCCCCTTTCATTAAGAATAAAACAGGAAACATATACCTATGGAGATAAAATTGGAGAAAAGGTATTTAATAAAGCAAATGCACTCTCATTTATGATTTTTGCACTTTTGTATATTCCATGTGTCGCAACAGCATTGACAATAAGAAAAGAAAGTGGTTCATGGAAATGGTCAATACTATCCATATGTACAACATTATTAATAGCTTGGGTACTATCATTCGCTGCATATAGAGTAGGATTGTTACTATGGAATTAAAAAAACACTTTTTTTTTAAAAAAGTTTTGCTGATTAATAGAAAACTCCTATATTTGCAGTCCCAAAAAGCAGAAGCTGTTAGGGAAAGAAACCTTGAAGTATTGCCGATGTAGCTCAGTTGGCCAGAGCAGCTGATTTGTAATCAGCTGGTCGGGGGTTCGAATCCCTCCATCGGCTCTTTTTTTGAATGTTTTGAAAAGTTTGGGGAGATACCAAAGTGGCCAACTGGGGCAGACTGTAAATCTGCTGGCGTATGCCTTCGTAAGTTCGAATCTTGCTCTCCCCACATTTTTTTTATATAATAAATTGCGGAAGTAGCTCAGTCGGTAGAGCATCAGCCTTCCAAGCTGAGGGTCGCGGGTTCGAATCTCGTCTTCCGCTCTATAAGGCCAGTGTAGCTCAGGGGTAGAGCGCTTCCTTGGTAAGGAAGAGGTCATGAGTTCAATTCTCATCACCGGCTCAAAAAAAAGAAATAATACTCATTAAATAAAAACAATTTTATTATGGCAAAAGAAACTTACAAAAGGGACAAACCGCACGTAAATATAGGTACTATCGGTCACGTTGACCATGGTAAGACTACTTTAACTGCTGCGATTACTATGGTTTTGGCACGTAAAGGCCTTTCCGAAATACGTTCATTCGATTCTATCGACAACGCTCCTGAAGAAAAAGAACGTGGTATTACTATTAACACTTCGCATGTTGAATATCAGACTGCAACACGTCACTACGCACACGTTGACTGCCCGGGCCACGCTGACTACGTTAAAAACATGGTTACTGGTGCCGCTCAAATGGATGGTGCAATTCTTGTAGTTGCTGCAACTGATGGTCCTATGCCTCAAACACGTGAGCACATACTTCTTGCTCGTCAGGTTAACGTACCTAAAATCGTTGTTTTTCTAAATAAAGTTGATATCGTTGATGACCCTGAAATGGTTGAACTAGTTGAAATGGAAGTTCGCGAACTTCTTACTTTCTACAAATTTGATGGAGATAACGCTCCTGTTATTTGCGGTTCTGCTCTAGGTGCATTGAACGGTGATGAAAAATGGGAAGCAAAAGTTATGGAATTGATGGATGCAGTTGATGCTTACATTCCTATTCCTAAACGTGAAAACGAAAAACCATTCTTAATGCCTGTTGAAGACATTTTCTCAATTACAGGCCGTGGTACAGTTGCTACAGGCCGTATTGAAACTGGTATCATCCATACAGGTGATGAAGTACAAATTATTGGTTTAGGTGAAGAACCTAAAAAATCTGTTGTAACAGGTGTAGAAATGTTTCGTAAGATTCTAGACCAAGGTGAAGCAGGTGACAACGTTGGTTTGCTACTTCGTGGTATTGATAAAAAAGAGATCAAGAGAGGACAAGTTATAGCTCGTCCTGGCACAATCACTCCTCACAAAAAATTTGAGGCTGCAATCTACGTTTTAAAGAAAGATGAAGGTGGTCGTCATACTCCATTCCACAACAAATACCGTCCTCAATTCTTTATACGTACATTGGACATTACGGGTGAAATAACTCTTCCTGCAGGAGTTGAAATGGTTATGCCTGGTGATAACGTATCCATTACTGTAGAATTGATTTATCCGGTTGCACTAAATGAAAATCTACGTTTTGCTATACGTGAAGGTGGACGTACTGTGGGTTCAGGTCAAGTTACAAAAATTCTTGATTAATTACTTATAATTAATATATAGTCCTCTTACAATAGAGAGGACTTTTTTAGGGACATAGTTCAAGGGTAGAATAGCGGTCTCCAAAACCGTTGATGGGAGTTCGAATCTCTCTGTCCCTGCAAATATTGACGGTTACGCGTCAATATGTTATTAACCGACATAAAAACAAAGCTTCCACTTATTTTTTGTCAACAAAACAATAACAATGAGCAAAATAGGAACTTACGTTAAAGAGTCTTATAAGGAACTCACCACAAAGGTAACCTGGCCAACTTGGGACAAACTGCAGAGTTCTGCCATCTTGGTTATGGTAGCGTCCTTAATTTTTGCATTAATAATTTGGCTAATGGATGTTTCATTCAAAGCCATTATGACTGGACTTTACCAATTATAATTATGAGTGAAATCACCAAAAAGTGGTATGTAGTTCGCGCTGCGGGCGGTAAAGAAAAGAAAGCTAAGGAGTATATAGAAAAAGAAATT
>JBAXYG010000080.1:0-6308 GCA_041670905.1 Bacteroidales bacterium | reverse complement strand
CCTATAACTTTATCTTTCAAGAATTGCTGTATCTCTTGTTTAATTCCTCGTCCTAATGCAATCATCGTGCTGTTGTATAGCCGTTTAGATTTCTTTAATAAAGGAAACATCTCCTCTACAAAATTTCCTTCAGGTATCACATTGTCTGCCAATGCACAAACTGCGTGTAAATCAGAATTATACATAGGGAACTTTCTCTTACCCGCAAAATAAGCATCAACAGTAGCGGGTAGAACCTTTAACCCGTATTTTTGCAACTCATTATATAAAGATTCCCTACAAGAAAATACATTGTCAAAAACTTTCAATATTTCCTGCCAACACAAAGAGTGTTCTCCTATTTCACCGAATTTCTCAGGTTCTACATCAACTGCAATCTGAAATAGATTTTCGGCTAACTGTTCCCTCGGATAAATGCGAACTTTATCGCCAAGTTTTAATCTATATGATTTAATTAATTTACCTTCAAAATCAAAAACAGTCTCATTACTTTCTAAATCGACAATGTCTCCATTTGATAATCTAACTTGGTAGGAGACTCTTTCTTCCACATCATCTAAAAGGCTATCTCCATCATCTTTATAATTGTCATACGCCTTTTGTGAACACTCATCCAGTTTGTTGATAATATCTTCTAAGGTTGGACTTATATTTACTGTCGGTTCTGCAACAGGCTCATACTTGATTTTTGACAGAGCAAGTCTATTATTACTTGTTAATTCACTTTCAATACCTAATTTATAGTTCTGCAATTGTTTTTTGAATAAACTATGCTCTTGCTCGTAAAGCACAAACATAATATTGTTAGTTAAGCTATATATAAAATCGAACTCTTTTTTCGTGCCATCAAAAGAATAGAATAGTAGTGTTTTACTACCAAGCGTATCACTTTTTAATTGCTTCTTCAATTCAGTATAAGTAAAAACATTATGAGTAGTCTTCAATCTCTCCTTAATAAAGTCAACATCCTGACGATCTGCAACTATTACCAATTTTCGATTACTTTGTTCCCATAATTCTTTTATTTTTTGAATTTTATGTGTTTTGCCCTTCAAATATTGAATCAAATTCTTTAATGCCAATTTAGGGTTATTGTCTGATAAAAACTCTAATGTATATCCTCCTTCGTTTTTCTCTAATTCTTTATTTGTTTGGAGGCGATATAAGGCATAGTCAAAATTATCATTTTGTATAGCGTTAAATGCAAGCCGAAGATAATATCCATAGTTGGCTAATTTTATAGGATATTCAAAATTAGCAACGAATGATCTTGCTCGCTCAAAGTTTTGAAACAGGTTTGCAAACTGAATATCTTTTATCTCGACAATTTTAATTTTATTAGTAGTTTTATGTTCGACAGCATCAATTTCTTCCTTTAGCCAATTCCAAGTTAATGCATTATCTAATTTGGGAACTTCACTTTCATTTGAGAGTCCAATAATTTTAAATTTATATTTTGTTTGGTCTTGAATGATTTGAGTAAGTGAATTTAAATCTGTATCACAAACTATAATAGTATCTACCCCAATATTGTTTTTGAGAAGAGTTTCGTAGCAAACTTCATATTTAGGGGCAACATAAACTAAGCAATCTTCCAATGCGGGAATGGACTTTAATAAAGTACTTTCACCCTCCCTTGAATTCGGTAAATAAATTGAAGATATGTAATTTTTATTTTCCAAGTTATTCCACATTGTTTGACCTGCAATCAAAACAAGCTTTTTAGAAAAATAAGTTGGTAGGAAATTGTGTTCATTTATACTTGAGAAGTACTTTTTAATATTCAACAATACGCCTTTTTGAGCGTTTTGTTGGACTGGGATATAGTTTTTTAGAAAAGCCTCATAATTTAGTGTGATTTCATATGACTTGTCAATTGTATTAATAAGTAAGACCTTGTCATTTTGGACTGTCCGCCTTGTAAAAATGTCCTTTTTTGACCCTCCAATTTTTTTTACCTTATTACAGGTATCAGGTGGAAAATCTGAAAATTTTTTAAAAATCTCTTTTGCAAATACTTTATAAAGCAGATTTATAATTTTATTTAAATTATAACCTTTTGGAAAATTGAAATGAATATTTCTGCTACTATAATTTTGAAAAATTATAGTAGCAGAAATATCAGATAACCTATCACAGTCTTTAAAATCTGAATATTTGTTTACCAGTTCTTTATAGTAAGACTCATTTAACACGACATTAGATTTTTTGTTATCTACTCAAAGTATTTTTTAGAACTAATTCCAACGCCTTACCCGCCAATTCTTTTTCATCGTCCAATACTTCGGTTACTTTGTCTGCCAACCAAAGGGTAAGCAGTTCTGTTTCGTCGGTAGAAAGCAATTTTGCAAGAGCAACAACCTGTGTTCGTTTTGCCGGACGGTCGCCACGTTCAATTTTGCTATACATTGGTGTGTCAATCTCTAATGCCGCTGCCAATTGACGTTGGAGCAGTTGTTGGTCTTCTCTTAATCGTCTGATTTTATTTGTGAATAGCATAATCATTCCAATTTGGGCTTTTATTATTTTGAATTGTCAGAATTTGAATAAAGGTAGACAATTATTCACAAACAAAACTGATATAATAGAAAAGATTTCAACACAATAAAGTGCAAAGAGAATATTTCTTTTTGACAACTCGTGTCATTAGGCAAATTTTTATTCAATTTGGCTCTTTTTCAAATAACTTCCGTGTGCCTACCGCACCAATAATCCGGCTTTGCAAAAGCGGGCAATTTGCTTGTCGGCTGTGCTTTCGGGGATTTGCAACTGCGAGGCTACTTCAATGTATCGGGTACGGTCGAATTGCGGGGGTAGTGCTTCAAACAACGCCATTCGGGGATTGGTATTTGGCGTTTGATTTTGAGCAACTTGTGGCAATTGACGAAACACATAAGCGGCGTGTTGCAAAAGCACTTTGACCATTTCCATTGCAATCTGAAAATCGGTGTCGGAACAAACTAAAAGACCCTCCCAACCTCCCCGAAGGGGAGGAGCAATTAGTCGTAGAGTTGTCAAAATCATTGCAACGCGAAAGGTAATCAGCCCCAGACGGCGGATTGTCCCCACGTAATCGTTCCCCAGTAACTCCCAATATTGCTGTTGTATTTGCTCAAAATAGTGGGTGAACTGAGATTGCTGGCTACTTGAGAGCGAAAAACGAATATCCTGATAGTGCTTTATGGTGCAGAAATCGAAAAAGACTTCTCCAAAACAGTCGAAACGTTGGTCTAAGGACTCGTGTTCGTTACAGGCAAAAACATCAATCCATTGCAAGCGAATGTTCATATAGTAGAACATAAAACGGCTGAACAAGCCATTTTCGGCATCAGAATCTTTTTTATTGGCAACGTATTCGGCTTGTTGGCGTTTGTATTCTTCGTATTCCAGCTTGTTGGTTTCATGCAACTGGCAGTGTATGGGTTCGACCAATCGGCAGCACAACGATAAACGCACTTTCCCTGCCAAAGCTTGGGCGGTAACGAATAGGAAAAGATTCGGGAAAACAGTAACGCCGCCATAAATTCCGTACACATTGGGCAGACAAGCAGAGGCAACTACCAAAGAACCAAGAAAAAGCAGAAAAACAGGAATACTGTTTTTACTTTCGGGTTGAGGCTGCTTTGTGCTATCCGGGCAATTTCATCGGTTGTAAGGAAACTTACAATTGCTTGCAAGATAATCAGCGAAGCCCTGTACAAATTCCCGCTTTACTTCCTGCATTTGGAGCGATTTATTGGGTAAGTTTCAGGGATTCTTTGTTGGCTTCCCATTCTTCCTAATGGCGTTTCCCATTCTGAAAGCAAATCACCATTTATCAAGAGCCTCATACAATTGTGAATCGTCTCTTAGCCCGATAATGGATCCTTCTTTTCTGAAATAATATTTTACTACAATTTCTTCCTCAATAAGAGGCTTTATTTCACTTTTCTTGATTTTCAACATTGTTTCTTTGTCCATATCAATTTTAGATGCAAGAGCATCTATCTCTTTTTTGCATGTATCATATATTCCATCAAGTTTTGCACTCTTTATCATTTGGTCTATCTGAGTCTGAACACTACTTCTATAATCAAATTCACAGCCATCGGCATATTTCACAAAATTCTCATAATCAGTATCAGTAAGATAAAAATCTTCGGTTTTTACAATAGCTGAATGCTTCTTGAAATATTCAATAGCATAATCACCAATTATATCGTTGTAAAAAAGAGAAACGGTAGGACGGCTATAAAGATGAGTTTCTGTTTCAATATCCGGGGCAATTCCCCCTCCATCATATACACTTCTTCCTTTTTTTGTTTTGAATTCACGAATCAACGAATCAGGAATACTTCCGACACTCCCGTCTTCATTTCTTTGACTGTAATCTATTGCCTGAACACAACGTCCACTCGGAGTGTAATATTTACCGGTAGTGACTTTAATTTTGCCATTATAAGCTACCGGTTGAATTGATTGAATCAACCCTTTACCAAATGTTCTTTTCCCGGCAATTGTGGCTCTGTCTAAATCCTGAAGAGCCCCCGCAACAATTTCAGAAGAAGAAGCAGAACCGCTGTTAACCATAACCATCAATGGAATTAAAGTGTCAATAGGATATTCTGTAGTAAAAATTTCCTGATTCATAGTAGAAACCCTTCCTTTTGAAGAAACAACCAGAGTACCCTTTGGAACAAATAAAGAAACCATATCAGTAGCTTCCTCCATCAATCCTCCACCATTTCCCCGCAAATCCAAAACTAATCTTTTTGCTCCTTTGGCTTTTAAATTCAAAACATTATCTCTCAACTCTTTACTCATTTTTGCCGTAAATCCGGAAATCTTAATATACCCTATTGAATCTCTTATCATCCCGGCATATTCAATATCAGATATATGTATCCTTTCACGTATAACAACCACATCCAAAGTATCTCCGCTGCGCCCTCTGACAACTTTAAATTTAACATTCGTTCCCGGTTGTCCTTTCATTTTATCAGTACTCTGCTGCGATGTTTCTCCTATCACTGATATTCCGTCAATCTCAATAATCTGATCTCCGGGAAGCAAACCACTTTTTGCCGCAGGAGACCCTTCATATGGTTCTGAGATAATAACACCTCCGTTTGTTTTCTTTTTAATGATAGCTCCTATTCCACCGTATGTCCCAGTGGTCATTAGTCGCAATTTTTCCTCATTTTCTTCCGGAATATATACAGTATATGGATCAAGAGACTCAAGCATAGCATCAATCCCAATCTTTATAAATTTATCAAATTTAATAGTATCAACATAAGAATTTGACACCTCTTTCAAAATTGAGTATTGAATATCTAAACTTTTACCCAATATAAAGGCATCTGACTGCGCACTAACCTGTACCGCTATAAGTAACAATATCACCGTTAAAATAATTCTCGATTTTTTCATATCTCTCATTTTATATCTGCAAAAATAATCTTTTGTTTCTATCTTTGGACAGAATTTTAATAACATTATGGAGATTATTTTTGCTACCGCCAATACAAATAAACTTATTGAAGCACAAAAAGTTTTAGCCCCATCATTTAAGCTTGTATTACCGGCTGAACTTGGGTACACGGACGATATTCCCGAAACATGTGATACCATCCGGGGAAATGCCATTCAAAAAGTTGATTTCATATGGAAAAAATTTCACAAAAACTGTTTTGCCGATGACACCGGTCTTGAAGTTGATGCATTGAATGGAGCACCAGGGGTCTACTCTGCCCGTTATGCCGGTGAGCCTAAAAATCCAATCAATAATGTAAAAAAACTGCTCAAAGAACTTAAAAACATACCTGAACCGAAGCGTACAGCAAGATTCAGATGTGTTGTCGCACTAATAACAGACGGCGAATTAAATGTCTTTGAAGGTATATGTGAGGGACATATAACATTAAACCCAAGTGGTATTGAAGGATTTGGTTATGATCCTGTCTTCATCCCTTTAGGTATGAAGAAAACCATGGCGGAAATCACCCTTGAAGAAAAAAACGCTATTTCCCATAGAGGAAAAGCTATGAAACAATTATTATGTCACTTGTCTCAAAATCACAAGTAATTGTTCTTCACACAACCAAGTACGGAGATTCCGGAGCAATAATTCATGTTTTGGATTCACTTGCCGGACGCCAAAGTCTTTATTTACGCGGCATAAAAAAAGGCAAAAATTGTGCCGCTGTTTCACATTTTCACAATCTTAATATTCTTGATGTAATAACTTCTACAAGCGAAAAAAGCACTTTGATATATTTGCGTGAGTATTCTCCCATTTTCACACTTTCTTCTATCAGAACTGATGT
>JBAXYG010000079.1:0-6320 GCA_041670905.1 Bacteroidales bacterium | reverse complement strand
CTATACAATCGCAGCCGTAGTAATTGACTATTCCGGTTTAATACTAAATGAGCTTAACGGCAACAGTAAGTTCATCGAACTTTACAATAAAGGGACAAAAGATATTCCACTTGAAGGAATTTACATTGAAAAAGACGGAGAAACTAATTGGACTTGTGACGTAAGAACTTTAGCTCCTGGTGGATATTTACTTCTTTGGAGTTTGGATGTTGTTGCAGATCATGGTGATCATGACTCACAATTGTTCTTTGACAGTGGATTATCAGCAAAGAAAAATGTTCGTATACAATTATTTAATCCCGCAGGAGCAAGTATTGATGATTTTAATTTAACAGCAATATCAAAAACGGCAGCTGCTTCATATAGTCGCAATACTGATAGTAAATGGTACCATGCTGAAGCTACTCCTGGTACTCAAAATGTGGCAGGGACTGAATTAGTAGAAGGTTTAGAATAATATTTAATTATGTCAAAAAATGAAATGAAGATAGGGGAGATCTCAAAGCCCCGTTTTGAGTTCCGTTCATTCGGACAATGCTTCGATGAAGCACACAAGAGAATGGCTCGTTTTTCCGTTCCTGTACCTGAAAAGGTATGGGAGCGTGAAAGTGATGAAATATATATCATCTCTCGTACAAATGATATTAATAACACCAAAATTCGCGACGGAAAAATGGATATCAAAACTTTTGTTCAATCAGTTGATGGTTTGGAGCAATGGAACCCTTTAATGAAAGGGGAGTTTCCAATATCGGCCGAAGTTCTGAATAATGAGGTTTTTCCTGCATTCATGGTAGAAATGCCAACCTTAATGAAAGATAAGTATACCTATGAGGAATTTATTGAAATGGTAGAAAACCATCCTGACCTTGCTGCAGTGCGTGTTCATAAGCAACGTTTCGGTTATATGTTAAATGATACAATTTGTGAAGTGGGTAATGTTCTTATAAATGGTGCCAAAGTGGTCACAATCAATTCGGAATCAACTGAGATTGATGATATAAAAAAAACAATTTCACAAGTGGGTTTGGATGGTGTTGAAAATATCAATTACCTGCAAGCAATCAAGCGTGTGATAGGGATGAGTAATAAACATTTAGCAAACGAATAATAGTTATGGCACAGGAGATTGAACGTAAATTTTTAGTCAAGGGAGAATTTAAATCCCTTGCTTCAAAAGCAACTCGTATAACCCAGGGTTATTTGAGTTCTATTCCTGAAAGAACGGTTCGTGTAAGAGTAAAAGGTGAAAAAGGTTATATAACTATAAAGGGTATAGGGAGTGGTAGTGGTGCAAGCCGTTTTGAGTGGGAAAAAGAAATTCCCGTATCTGAAGTTCAAGACCTTCTTAAAATTTGTGAACCCGGTATCATAGATAAGACACGTTTTCTTGTGAATGTGGGTAATCATACTTACGAGGTGGATGAATTTTATGGAGAGAACGAAGGACTTACAGTTGCTGAGGTAGAACTTTCATCTGAAGATGAAGTATTTATCAAGCCGGAATGGCTTGATAAAGAGGTTACAGGGGATGTAAAGTATTACAACTCAATGTTAATGAAGAATCCGTATAAAAACTGGTAAATAATTAGTATTTTTATGATATGTGTTGCTGTCGGGTAAAATATGAATCAAATCTATTTTACCTGAAGCGACATGTGTTATAGCTCATCTACAACCATTATTTGATAGCAAAATGAGTGAAGAAGTAAAATCGAAAGTATTTGACCCGCTCGATATGAACAATTATAAAATCGAGAAATTGCCGAAAATGCAAAAATCAGGGTTTGAAAAGTGGATGTCCATCTTGGGTGGCCCTTTGGCTGTCTTAGCCTTTGTATTTATTTATTGGTTTTCGGATATCAGTTTTTTAAATTCAATCAATGTAGATGGGCTTAGTAATACTGCTGTTCAAAGGTTTGAATCTCTTGGAGTAGATGGTTTTTCCAGGATAAACTACGCAATGCTTGCGATATTTGTTTCAGCTATTATATTATGGATAACTGAGGCAATACCTAATTACCTTACTTCATTAATAGTTATATTGACTATTGTTCTTACTGGAGTTACTACTGAAAAAACTGCTTTTGCTCAATTGGGACATCCTGTAATGTGGTTAAATATTTTGTCATTTGTTTTGGCAAGTATGCTTGTGAAAACACAAGTGGCTAAAAGATTTGCATTATGGTTTGTTTTGAAATTCGGACGCAACTCTTCCGGAGTAATGATAAGCTTTATAATAATTAATTTGGTTTTGTCTGCATTTATCTCTGCAACAACGGCTAAGGCGGCTATATTGCTTCCTATATTTATGGTTGTTTGTGCAATTTATGGGACAACCGGTGGGGATAACAGAAGTAACTTCGGACGTAATCTTGTATTGCAAAATCTTTTTCAAATAAATCTTGGCGCAAACGGGTTTCTCACAGGTTCAGGAGCTACACTACTTGCCGGTTCATTGATCGCCGGGGCTATGGGAAAAGAAACTTTCGGATATACTGACTGGTTGGTTCCAGCTCTCCCTATGAGTATTATTCTGATTCTGATTGCATGGTTTGTGGGATCTAAAATTATTTTTCCGCTCAAAGAGAAAGAGAAGAAGCCTCAGATTGAGGGCGGAATGGAGAGACTGAAAGAAGAACTGCACAAGCTTGGTCCGATGAATAAGGAGGAATATAAAGCAGTGGCAATTTTTGTCGGTGTCTTGGCTATGTGGGCGACAGAAAAGATTCACGGAATCAGTCCGACATCTGTTGCTTTTATAGGTGCAGTAATCGCATTGATACCAAAAATAGGGGTTGTAAAATGGAATGATGTAGATATTCCATGGCATCTTTTATTATTCTCAGCCGGAGCATATACCCTTGGTGCAGGCCTTGATGCTTCTGGTTTACCGGGAACATTAGTGGCACAAGCATTTTCTTCTATAGGTATTACTCAACAGACTCCATTCTGGGCACTCTATTTGCTGTTGACTGGAACTATGTTATTGAGTGCTATGGTTTTTCAGTCAAAGACAATGCAGACACTAATATTTATACCTATTGCAATAAGTGTTGCTCAGCAGTTCGGTTATCCGATAATGTCTTTGGCATTTCCTGTTGCAATGCTAGTTGGTCATGTCTATGTATTACCATTTAATTCCAAGCCGGCTGCATTATTATATACAACCAATCATTATAGCTGGAGTGATACTTTCAAATTTGGTATTACTATGATGATTATAAGTTGGGGAATGATAATTTTGTGGGGAGAAACTGTTCTAAAGTGGCTTGGTTATACAAATGGAGTGTTTTTTTAATTTAAGTAGGAGGGTGTGATATGATTGAGATTAAGACAAAAGTTCATGATAATTTTTCGATTGAATTTAAAGAGAGTTTTGTAGTCCGTAAAAAAGTTAAGGACAATAATTTTGCTGTCAACACGTGGCTGTTTGTACCAAATAGTCTCGATATAAATCCTCAAACTTATGGGAAAGATCAATTTTACAGAGATGTCAAGAGTAATGTCCGTTTGATTACACCTGTTTTTATTTTAAGGGATATTGTTGAGGGGAAAGCTGTTCCTCTTAATTACTTGCAAGATGCTATGAGTGCTATGGCAAGTTCTCCAACAAAGAGTAATATTTCTGAATATGAATATCAGATAAAGATGTTTTGTGCAATTGTTAAAAGTTCACTTAGAGATGAGGTTTTTCATATTTTAAGTATAAGTAAAAAGGAAGATGTTATTTTTTTATCAGAAGAATATCTAAGAAATGTCAGACAAATAGTTGAATCATATAAAAATCTGAGACAAATAATAAATGTTCCTACTGTAGTTTCAGAAATAAGGGATTATTTTATCTTTGGTGACGAATATTTGGGGCATATATCTTCTCTTTATACTTTTAGAATAATAAAGAGGTTGGATAAGATAGCTTCTGAATCTGCAATCAGATCTCAACTTGTTGAATTTGTTGAAGAAAATGAAGCTTATAAAGAATCTATGGGATATCCTATTGTGAGAAAAGGGGATAACAGCAATAATCGTAATCTTGTTTTTAGACACGGAATATTAAAAAAATATATTGAAAGCGATCTGTTCATCAAACTAAACAAGAAGAAGGATGGGATTGCAATAGAACAATTATTATATTCAATTGCCGCCGGTGTAGCTATGATTTTTGCTACTGTTGTTGCTTTCTCTGTTCAAAGAACATTTGGGACTTTGTCTATTCCGTTGTTTTTTGCATTGGTAATAAGTTATATGCTCAAAGACAGAATCAAAGAGTTGATGAGATATTATTTTGCTCACAAACTGGGAAGAAAATATTTTGATAATAAGGCTATTGTTAATATTAAAGATCAGGAAGTGGGGTGGATTAAAGAGGGAGTAGATTTTATAACTGACAGAAAAACACTCAAGGAGGTTCTTGAAATACGTAACCGCACTACTTTACTTCAGGCCGAGAATCGTATTTTTGATGAGAAGATAATTCTGTATCGTAAACTTGTCTATATAAACAGTCAAAAACTTAAAGCAAATAACATATATGATGTTTCTGGTATAAATGATATTCTGCGCCTTCATGTAAACAGATTTACACAGAAGATGGATAATCCTGATCAACCGCTGAATATTATTAATAAAGAAGGTGAAATAGAGGAGGTTATTTCACAAAAAACATATTACCTGAATATTGTTATGCAGGTCAAGTATGAAGATCAGACGGAATATAAACGTTTTCGTATAGTGTTATCCAGAAATGGGATATTAGAAGTTCAGGAATTATAACGGGCTATTGAAGATGTTTTAGCTTTAAAAAGTCCATTTGGCGGCTAAAGTAGGGATCACGGCAAATCGTTCGCTTATTGCAAAATTGTAGCTTATCTCAACTTCTCCTCCTAAACTAAGATTGAAGTTATTGTTTACTCCCTCAAATTTGTTGAGGTTTACCCAAAATTGAGGCTCTGACAGAAATCTTACTGAACCCAAATTCCATAAATCGAAAAATCCGTCAAAGGTAAGTCTCTCTTTTGCGAAATTAATATACCAGGATCCGGATATTTTAATATTATTCTTGTTTTCACATTTGTAATTATAAACATACATTGCACTTAAAGAGAACCCATTTGAAAACTCATTGTTATTGTATGTGTAAGTTGCTCCACCCATGAAAGCATGATTGATATAATGGATTGTTCCCCCATTGTATTCAAGGTGTATTGACATAGGTCCTTCCCAGAATTTAAGCTCACGTTCCAATTCCCAGTAAGTAAAGGATATACCCTCACAATGACTGTCCATATCTACGAAGAAGAAAGTGCTTCCCCATGAATCGGGTTTGAACATCTCCAACGTTGTTGTTAGTGTTGCGCGACGACTTAATTCGTTGCTGTAGATACTGCTTCCGAAGTCGTAGTGCTGTTGTATGTTTTGTGCTTTAAGGGAAAAAATACTAAGAGTTATAAATATTGATAAAGCAAATTTTCTTTTCATCAGTTATTTTTTTAGAAAAATATCGGCGAATTTAAATAATTAAGGTTATGTTTGCAAACATTTAAAAATACAGCCGGTAGGTCGTGTGCTTGAATACCACGTAAAAAACAAGAAATATGAAAAGTAAAGTATCTGTTCCATTTATGTTGTTTGGTATACTTTTTTGCGTATGCCTTATTACAGCTAATCTCCTCGAAACAAAAGTTATCCAAATTTTCGGCATTACTATAACTGCCGGTTTGTTGGTTTTTCCTGTCTCTTATATAATAAATGATTGTATATCAGAAATTTGGGGGTTCAAAAAAGCTCGCCTTATAATCTGGTGCGGGTTTTTTATGAATTTTTTGGTAATGGGACTCTGTGGTATCGCTGTTGCTCTGCCTGCTGCACCATTTTGGAATGGAGGAGAACATTTCAATTATATTTTTGGACTGGCTCCCCGCATAGTGGTTGCTAGTTTGATAGCCTTTCTTGTTGGCTCTTTTCTGAATGCATATGTTATGAGTAGGATGAAAGTTATTCATAAGGGAAAGAATTTCTCTCTCAGAGCCATAGCATCAACACTGATAGGTGAGACGGCTGATTCCATAATTTTTTTCCCTATTGCTTTCGGTGGTCTTGTAACATGGAAAGAGCTCCTTATCATGGGTGCAACGCAGGTTGTACTAAAATCTTTGTACGAGGTAATTATTCTTCCTGTGACAATCCGTGTTGTAAAATCTGTAAAACATTATGAGGGGAGTGATGTGTACGATGAAGGGATTTCTTATAAGATTTTCTGATACATTCAGCACATTCAGCTTTGGCTTAGCTTTTTAGTTTAATTGAGTTAATTATAT
>JBAXYG010000078.1:0-6322 GCA_041670905.1 Bacteroidales bacterium | reverse complement strand
GAAGAACACCGTGGAAGAAGATATATATTAAAAACACACCTTACCCCGGAACAACTGGAAAAAATTCTATACTATGCAGACAAATTTTCTAACAGGCCTTACTCCCTTTTTCCTTCAAAAGATGGGGGAAAAGCAAATTGTTCAAGTTTTATAAAATTAATTTTCAGTGAAGCCTTGGGCATTAATCTTGATAGTAATGGAGGAAATTATGTGTATCCGAACGATATCATTAATCATCCGATGTTTGCCGGTGAGGAAAATAAAATTATTTTTTAATTTCATTTGAATAATAATCAATAATTGCTCCCGCCACTCTCTTTCCGGCAACTTTTGACAATTCATCAAAACCGGCTTTTTTTATTCTTGCAACACTTTTAAAATTGATTAAAAGTTTATTCTCAGTCGCAGCACCTATACCATTTATCTGGCTCAACTCGGAAGCAACTTGATCTTTACTTCTACGCCCCCGATGATGCCCTATACCAAATCTGTGAGCTTCATCTCTTATTTGCATTAACAACCTTAATGAACTGGAATTTTTATCCAAAAAAAGAGGATGAGGATCACCCGGAACAATTATCTCTTCAAGCCTCTTTGCTATTCCAATAACAAATATCTGTTCAGAAAGGCCAAGTTCCGATAGTGCTTCAAAAGCAAAATTAAGTTGACCCCTCCCTCCATCAATCACTATAAGTTGAGGTAAAGGTTCTCTTTCTTCCAATAAACGGGAATATCTTCTATTAACAACCTCCTTCATGGAAGCATAATCGTTTGCTCCTATTACAGTTTTTATATTAAAATGACGATAATCTTTTTTGCTTGGCACTCCCTCTTTAAAAACAACGCAAGATGCAACAGGGTTGCTCCCCTGAATATTGGAATTGTCAAAGCATTCTATATAACGGGGTATTTCCGCCATACCGAGATCTTTTTGCAAATTGCTCATAATACGACCTTTATGCTCTTCTGGTCGTAAGTGTTCTTCTTGTTTTAAATGATTGAATTTAAGTTCTGAAGCATTTTTTCTGCTTAACTCCAAAAGACTAAGTTTATCTCCTTTCAAAGGGACGTGAATGTTCTTCCCTTCAAATTCCTGATCGGGCAAAAATGGGACAACAACCTCTTTGGATAAGACCCCGAATCTTGAGATTATTTCACCCATAAATATGCTCAAAACCTCGCCTTCCTCTTGCTCAATCTTCATTTTTAATTCCATATTGAAAGATTGGATAATGCAACCTCCTTTCAACCGTAGAAAGTTGCAAAAAACATCATATTCATCAAAAACAAGTGAAAAAACATCAATATCAATTATGTTTTGACTTATAACTAAAGATTTACTATAATGATTTTCGAGCATTTGGACCTTTCTCTTATACTCCTGCGCCAACTCAAAATCAAGATTATTTGCAGCTACAATCATTTTCTCCTTATTTTCTTTTAGTATCTGTGATACACCTCCTTTCAAAAGAAAAATAATAGAATCAATCTGTTGATCATATTCATTACTTGAAATAAGTCCTACACAAGGGGCTTTACATTTACCCAAATGAGCATTCAAACAAGGCCTAAACTTTGCGGAAAAAATGTTTTCGGAAGTAAGAGAAAGTTTGCAATTTCTTAATTGATAAAGGTTTTCTATCATATCAAGAATATTATGAGCATGAAATGAACAACTGTAGGGACCAAAATATTGAGAACCGTCCTTTACAACTCTTCTTGTAAGAAATACCCTGGGAAAAGGTTCTTTTTTAACACATATCCATGGATAGGTTTTACTATCCTTGAGCATAATATTGTATTTTGGTTGAATCTGTTTTATCAGATTGTTTTCCAACAATAAAGCATCTTCTTCTGTGTCCACTATTGTATGCTGAATATCAGCGATTTTACCCACCATCACTCTGGTTTTTCTATCAAGAGAGTCTATGGGACGAAAATATTGGGAAACTCTCTTTTTAAGGTCTTTTGCCTTACCTACATATATCACGATTCCTTCAATATTAATGAATCTATATACACCGGGACTGTGCGGTAGAATTTCTATTTTGTATTTGATATTCATCTGATAAATGAGAAATATATTATCTTTGCATACCACTAAACCTAAAGTATGAAAACAAAAGTAATCAATAATTCCGACATCAAAAGGGTTATTAAAATGAGAGGACCACTCGGCTCTTTCATTGCCTCGATTCTCATGTGGCTTCTCGGATTTAACAAAGCAAACAAAATATACGATAAATATAAGAGTTATAATGGCGCTGATTTTTGTGAAGAAATATTAAAAGGGCTGAACATTAAATATGATATTATTCCTCACCAACTAGACTATGTTCCACAAGAAGGTGCCTTTATTACAATTTCCAATCATTCTTACGGCGGGGTTGACGGCATTATTTCCCTAACTATTTTTGGATCTATGCGTTGCGACTATAAGACACTATCCAATTTTATTCTTACAATGATTCCAAACCTAAAAGACACCTTTCTTCCTGTTAACCCTTTTTCAAATATGCCGGGAATAAAAAGCAGCTTTTCAGGAATAAGAATGGCTAAGGAACATCTTAATTCTGGAGGAGCGCTTGGTCTTTTCCCCGCAGGAGAGGTTTCAACCTTCCAAAGACCAGGGAAAAAAGTAGCACCTAAAAAAGGTAGAGTGTGCGAAGATATAGCTTGGCCGGAAAATATGATCAAATTAATTAAGACAGCCGGCGTTCCTGTTATTCCGGTATATTTTGATGGTGAAAATTCAAAAATCTTTCACTTTCTAGGGAAAATCAATCCAATGTTGCGGACAGTAAGCCTATTAAGAGAAGTCTACAATAAAAAGGGAAAATCCATAAAAATGCGTATTGGAAAACCTATTGGAGTGAGCGAAATAGCAGAATATTCCAATCTTAAAGAATTGGGAGAATATCTAAGAAACAGGGTTTATTCTCTTGAAGGAGATCTTTCAAACGTAAACACCGCCCTAAATGTGAGTCCTGAAAAAATAGTTCCTATTGCTCTTCCAAAAGACAAAAAAACAATAATAAAAGAGTTTGAAAAGATCAAATCTAAAAAACTATTTGAGTCCTCTTCATTCCAATGCTTTCTTACTGACTATCAAGAAATACCAAACATAATCCATGAAATTGGACGTAAAAGAGAGGAAGCATTCCGTGCCACAGGCGAAGGGGTGAATCTTCCTCTTGATTTAGATGAATATGACACATATTTCAAGCATCTTATACTTTGGGATAAAAATAAAAAAAAGATTGCAGGTGCTTACCGACTTGGAATTGGTAAAGAAATATTTGAATCCCACGGAGGCATTTCAGGATTCTACACACAAAATCTTTTTAAATACGGACAAGGATTTGGAGAAATCCTTAAACAGTCAATTGAGTTGGGCCGTTCTTTTGTCTCTGTCGATTATCAAAAAGAGACACTCCCTTTATCTCTTCTTTTCAAGGGATTAATGTATAGTTTGTTACTATATCCTGATACAGCTTACTTTATAGGCCCGGTAAGTATAAGCAACTGGTATCCTCGTTTTTATCAAAGTCTGATGGTATATTATCTCTCAAATAACCACTCAATCGACCATAAGAAAAAAGAAATTTCTCCCAGAAACCCTTTTTCACCTGATTTTTTAAGAGTGGATCCAGGTGCTCTTTTGCTTAAAAAAATGGATTCATTTGATAAGTTTGACAGATTTTTACTACGTATTTCAGACAATAAATACAGAGTTCCTACCCTTGTAAAAAAATATATCAAAATTAATTCAAAAATAATTTGTTATAATGTGGACCCACTTTTCAATTATAGTCTTGACGGATTGATTCTACTCAAAATTAAAAACTTTCCTAAAAGAGAAATTTTAAATATGTCAAAAGATATGGATAAGCTTGAACAAGAAAAAATCCTTAAAAGATTTGGTTATTCATTAAATGAAGAAAACTAAGGAACCGGATCATATCCCGATCCACCCCAAGGATGACAGCGTAAAATTCTTTTAATTGCTAAATATCCACCTTTTATTATACCGTGTTTTTTTATTGCCTCCAGAGCATATACAGAACATGTAGGAGTGAATCTGCATGCAGGCATAGTATAAGGAGATATGCATAATTGATAAAACTTAATCAAGAGTATGAACGGAAATAATATTATTTTCTTTAATACTGCGGTTAAGTTTGACCAAAACTTCCTGCATTCTTGAGTTGATTTGGTCGAATTCATTTATTTCTTTACTAATATATACAAACAAAATATCCATCTTTATTCCCTCTTTCAGCATATTATTATTCAATCTATATGCTTCTTTTATTCGCCTCCTTATAAGATTTCTTTTTACTGCTCTTTTAAAATTTTTTTTAGGAACAGAAAACATTGAACGATTTATTATTTCTCCATTTTCAACCCTGTAATATACTTTAAATGGATATATAAATAAGACCTCTCCTTTCTCTAAAAGATTATCAATATCCTTTTTCAGGCTTAGTCTTTGTCTTTTTGGAAAATTAAAATCCATTATTTTTTATCGAAGTAAAGTAGCAGCAATTTTGCAATAGAAGGAGCTTCCGGTGTTGGTGCCATAATCTCTGTTTTTAACTTTGCAGCTTTCATTGCTTTCGCCGTAGTTGAGCCATATGTCGCAAACAACATATCATTTTGCTCAAAATCCGGAAAATTTTCTTGTAAAGATTTTATATCGGCAGGACTATAGAAAACTATCATTTGATATTTTTTCAAATCAATATTACTTATATCTCTATTTATTGTCCTAACAAAAACTGCACTTCCATGTTTTAGTTTAGCTTTCACAAACAACTTATGAAGATCCGCTTTAAGGCTATCAGTACATGCAATAAGAAAATTCTCTCCCTTATGTTTTGTCCCAATGCATTCAATAAGTGATGGTACCGTCCCATTTCCAAAAAATATTTTTCTTTTTCTGTAAACAATATATTTCTGCAAATACAAAGCAATAGCCTCAGATTGACAAAAATATTTCATTGTCTCAGGAACAACAATTCTCAATTCCTCACAAATTTTAAAAAAAGCATCGATTGCGGACCGTGAAGTAAAAACTATTGCTGTATAATCCAATATATTTACTTTTTGCGTTCTAAAATCACGAATAGGAAGTGGTTCTACCGTGAAAAATGGGGTAAAGTCAACATTTACACCATATTTGGTAATCACCTCGGTATATGGAGAACCTTTAGTTGGTGCGGGTTGAGAAATTAGAATGTTTTTAATTTTCATATTCATAAATGGGCTACGGTATTAATAAAAAAACAGAATGGCAACAATTCCAAAGTGCAAAGATACAAAAACCATAAAAAATGAGATAATCCTGAAGAAATAATTATTTGATATCCCCTCAAAAAATATATTATGGTGATAATGCTGAAAATAATAATTAAGTAATAATCAATTATTACGGGATTAATTTCCGGAAACAAATATAAAATAACCGGTGACAATAAGGAAAAACACATAAATACTATAAAATAGTTATAACAGCATTTTTCAACCAACAAAAAATTGCCTTTTCCGCCCGTGGCCCAATTAAAAATTCTAAATAATCCCATTCTAACAATAATGAACGCAGCCAATATTCCCAGAAAATACCAATAATTTAACCCGACTATCCCTTGCTTGATAAAAACCAAAGCTACGGTAGGAATTGAAATTATAGTAGTTACGTTCCTTGAAGAGGACAAATACTGGTTTTCTTCAATATCAAATATCTCCCTGTATTTGAATAAAGAAACAAAAGAATGAAATATTGAAATACACTCTCTTCTGAAAAAGACAAGGAAAAGTGTCAAAAGTATTATAATAACGATACTAATCGACTGACTTGAGGCAATCTGCTCTGAAGATGCATTTACATCGTTCAGAACAAGAGTACTCCCAACCCATCCTTCCTGTATAGACTTTAGTGTATCTTGTATCATTTATTAATTTCCTCGTTTTGCCTTATAACCCATCGACTGTAATAAAACAACAATTTTATCTCTAAAATCCCCTTGAATGAGAATCTCTCCATTTTTAGCAGAACCGCCAACACCACATTTGTTCTTTATTTTTTTCCCCAACAAAGACAAATCTTCGTCACTTCCAATAAACCCAGAAATCAAAGTAACCTGTTTCCCTCCTCTGTTTCTTCTATCAATGGAAACTATAAGTTTTTGATGTTCATTAGAAACTGTCTGTACGGATTGCTGTTCTTCATCATTTTTATAACTGTAATCCTGGTTAGTTGAAAAAACTATTCCCAGTCTGCTTTTCCAATCATTTTCAGACATGATTTCAAATACTTTTT
>JBAXYG010000077.1:0-6372 GCA_041670905.1 Bacteroidales bacterium | reverse complement strand
TTTCAATATTGTGGATGTAATTGATCTTCTTTGTGAAAAATTGATATATCGCCATCCTCATGTATTTTCTGATACTAAAGTTTCCGGTGCGGGTGAAGTTATTCAGAATTGGGAATCTCTTAAGAGAACGGAAAAGGATGGAAATAAAACCATTCTTTCAGGTGTCCCTAATGCACTTCCTCCTCTTTTGAAGGCATATAGAATGCAGGACAAGGTTCGTGCTGTCGGATTTGACTGGGATAAAAAGGAACAAGTATGGGATAAGGTTAAGGAAGAGATTGGAGAGTTTGAGCAGGAACTTGTAGGTCTTGATTATAATAATCATCAATCAGTTGAAAAAGCGGAAGGCGAATTAGGCGATTTGCTTTTTTCTATTGTAAATGCCGCTAGGTTATATGATCTGAATCCTGATACTGCGCTCGAGATGACATGCATAAAATTTAAGAATAGATTTACATATTTGGAGCAAAAAGCAAAAGAGCAAGATCTCAATCTTAAAGACATAAATCTTGCACAAATGAATGTTATTTGGGATGAAGCTAAAGCAAAAGGTCTCTGAATTCCGAAATAATAACGAATACTACCTTGACTCAATAGAAATCTGATGGATGAATTGTGGAAAGAAAGAACACTTCTGTTGTTGGGAGAAGAAAAGATGCAACTTCTTGAATCTGCGTCTGTGGCTGTAATAGGATTAGGAGGTGTTGGCGCATATACTGCAGAAATGCTTACCCGTGCGGGTGTGGGTAATCTTATTCTTCTTGATTCTGACGATATCGGTGAAACAAATAAAAACAGACAACTTCTTGCTCTGGATTCAACTATTGGAGAGAAGAAGATTTATTTGATGGAGAAAAGGATAAAGGATATAAATAATAAGGTAATTGTTACGGTTGTAGAGGAGTTTTTGACTCCTGAAAATATTGGTAACATTCTTGATAAATATAAAATTGATTTTCTTGTAGATGCTATTGATACTCTTTCTCCTAAAATTGCATTAATATGTTATTGTGTTGGTTCAAAAATACCACATGTTTCATCTATGGGAGCTGGGGCAAAACTGGATGCAACTAAGATCCGTATCACTGATATCTCTAAATCATTTAATTGTCCGCTTGCATATATTATAAGAAAGAAACTTCGTAAATACGGTATAAATAAGGGGTTTAAGGTTGTTTTTTCTGAAGAATTGCCTAACAGAGCGTCTATTATCCCTGTTGAAGAGCAGAATAAAAAATCTCAGGTTGGAACGATTTCATATCTTCCGGCTGTTTTTGGTTGTATTTGTGCTCAAGCAACTATTGAATATTTGATTGAAAAAGATTAAATTTGTAAGTCTAATACCTAAATAATGACTTATATAATTAGAGAAGTAAAAAGTTCTGCCGATTTTAAAAAGTTTTACCAATTTCAAAATAAACTATATAAAGGGTGTGAGGTCTATGTCCCATCTTTAGATTTTGATCAAAAAAAAACTCTTTCAAAGAGTCCGGCTCTAGAATACTGCAAACAAAAACTTTTTTTAGCTTGGAGTGGCAAAAAAATAGTGGGGAGAATATGTGCTATAATTAATCCAAGATATAACAAACTATATGGCACAAAAAGAATGCGTTTTGGTTGGTTTGATTTTGAGAATGACTATGAAATAGCTGAGATGCTTATTTCTGCTGCTGCTCAATGGGGTGCATCTGAGGGAATGGAAGATATGCATGGGCCGTTAGGATACAACACAATGTACAAGCAAGGTATGGTCGTTGATGGATTTGAAAATATTCCGCCAGTAAATTGTCTGTATAATTTTTCATATTATCCTGATTTTATGGATAAAATAGGGTTCGAAAAAGAGTGCGACTGGATTCAGTATAAACTCAAAGGGACTCAAGGAGCTCCTGAAAAATTAATTAGGATTAGTAAGATGCTGCTTGCTAGATATAATCTTAAGATAGTTGATGTTAAAAAACTTAAAAAAAGAAAAGACCTGATAAGGGATTTTTTCTATAATTTCAACAGAAGCTTTATGTCTGTACATAATTTTATACCTTTGACAGAAAAGGAAATAGAGGAGGAGGGAAAGATGTATATATCTCAAATGCGCTCTGAACTTACATGTTTTGTTATGGATGATAAAGACAAAATTGCTTCTTTTGGTATTTGTATACCAAATCTCTCATCTGCATTTCAAAAGACAAAAGGAAAGATTTTTCCTTTTGGCTGGTATTATATACTCAGGGGTATGAAAAGATATAAGAGCATAGATCTTATGTTGGTCGGGTCTGACCCGGTTTGGAATAATAAAGGTCTTTCTGCAATTTTTCATACTCAACTTGCAGCAGGTTTTTCTCAGAGAGGGGTAGAGTATGGAATCACAAATCCTCAGATTGAAACAAATTCGGCAGTAAAGGTATGGGATAGCTATCCGGATCGTGAGGATTATATCCGCAGGAGATGTTATTTGAAAAAGATAAAATAATAACTAAATACAAAAAGATGGTCATAAAAGATATTGTTACCCTTGTAAACGGAAAAGTAATATGTGGTAAATCACATTTGAATGATTCGATAGAATATGCTTTTTCTTCCGACTTAATGAGTGACGTGCTGACATTGAGGATTACTGATTTTTTATTGATTACAGGTTTGGCAAATATTCAATCTGTCAGAACAGCAGAAATGTCTGATTTGAAGTATATTTTGCTTGCAAGAAACAAAAAGGTGACTGATGAAATGATAGAACTTGCTAGTGCTAGTGATATTTTGCTTATTTCAACACCTTTTTCAATGTTTAAGACTTCTGGCATTTTATATGTGGCTGGACTTAAACCTGTATATTAATCATGGAAATTGAATTTAAGGTTGAAGGTGGCGATTTTACTCAGGCCGGATATGCTTCTTCACAAGTTAAAAAAATTCTTAAACAACTTGGAATTGAATCCTCTGTAATTAAGAGAGTTGTTGTTGCCTTGTATGAAGCCGAGGTAAATATTGTTGCTCATGCTTACAGAGGCACTATAAAAGCTATTTTCGAAGTTGATGGAATAAAGTTGTTTCTTGAGGATGAGGGACCAGGAATTTCTGATATTAAACAGGCTATGGTTAAAGGGTTCTCTACGGCTTCAAAAGAGGTGAGAGAGATGGGTTTTGGTGCAGGTATGGGTTTACCTAATATTCAGGATAATGCTGATGAATTTACTATAGAATCTGAAGTTGGTAAAGGAACTAAACTGAATATTTTTATTAAATATTAATATAATGGATACAGGACAAAAAAATTATTACCGTGGACTTGAAATTCTTACAGATGTTTGTGTAGGATGTTCTCACTGTATGAAAGTATGTCCTACGGGAGCTTTGAGGGTCGCTGACGGAAAGGCTACTATTCATGTTGAGTGGTGTATTGAATGTGGTCAGTGTTACAGAGTATGTCCTACTAAAGCTATTCGTGTAATTGATGATGATTTTCAGAAAATTTTTGATTATAAGCATAGAATTTTACTGGTTCCAAATCTTTTCTTCTCACAATTTGAAGAAAAAATTGATGTTCCTACAATAAACAGTATAATAGGGGATATGGGTTTCACCGAGATATGTCCGGTTGAGCAGGGAGTTGATTTATTGATAGAGGAAATGAATAAATATATTGATGAGGCTGAAATTAAACCGGTTATATCTTCCTATTGTCCGGCAGTTGTAAGGCTTATTCAGGTACGGTTTCCTTCTCTCGTTGACAATATATTAACATTGATTCCTTCTCTTGAGGTAACTGCTCAATATTACAGAAATAAATATATTGAGGAAGGGCTTCCGGAAAAAGATTTGGGCATTTTCTATCTTACACCATGCGTTGCTAAACTTGCTGCTATTAAAGCACCTGTAGGAGGATATATATCTCCTATTAATGGTGCTATCAATATGGATTTGCTTTACAGTAAAGTACTATTGGCTTATAAAAAGAAAAAATTTGGTGATAATAAGATTAAGACGAATAGTGAAATAACATCAAATGCAATACGATGGTCAACAACCAAGGGGGAGGCGAATGCTACAAATGGGGTAGCTCTTGCAATTGATGGGATAAGTCATGTTATTGAATTTCTAGAAAAAGTGGAAAATGGTGATATTGAGGGGGTTGATTTCTTAGAACTTAGGGGATGTGATGAATCTTGTGCTGGAGGTATTTTGGTAAGAGGCAATCGTTTTTTAATTGCTGATAATTTGCATAAAAAGGCATCGGTGGCACCATGGGTGAATCCAAGAATAAAAGAATTCAGGAAATACTGTTCTGACTATATGCATTTTAATAGAGTGTCTCCACGAAATATAAAAAAATATGGATCAGATATTTCTGAGGCAATAAAAAAGATGGAGCAGGTGAAAAACTTGAGAAAAATACTTCCTGGAATGGATTGTGGTTCATGTGGCGCTCCAAGTTGTGAGGCTCTTGCCGAAGATATTGTATGTGGAGAGAGGGAGATAAATAATTGCATATTTATGCAGATAAAAAATGAAAAAAGTGGTACATTAAAGGTTGACGAAGCTATAAAAATAATGGAAAAAACTTGGGGGAAAAAATATGAAGGTTAAGGATATTGTTGATAAATTTGGATTAAAGGTCTTTTCAGGGGATAAAGGTCTAAATAGAGAAGTTATTGGGGGATACACTTCCGATTTGCTTTCAGATGTTATGGGTTTTGCAAAAGAGGGGGAAATATGGGTAAGTCTGCAAACTCATAAAAACATAATGGCAGTTGCCGGATTAAAGGATTTGGCTGCGATTGTTCTTGTTAAGGGTCTCATGCCTGAAGAAGATGCAGTTGCTGTCTCAAATGAGGAGGGGATTCCCATTCTCGGTACTTCCGAGAATTGTTTTGAATTTACGGGAGCATTATATACCTATCTAAAAAAATAATGGTTAGACCTTATAGAGGGGATCTACATAATCATACTCTTCTGTCTCCTTGCGGCGATATTGAAATGACTCCACGGTTTATTGTCAATGCTGCTAAGGATGCAGGTTTTTCTATTGTTGGTATTTCAGACCATAATACTACAAGACAATGTGAGGAAATATATCATCTTGCAAGTGAAGAAGGTATTCTGATTCTTTGCGGTGCTGAGATATGCACAAAAGAGGAGGTACATTGCCTCTCATTTGTCGAAGATTTTTCAAAACTTATAAAACTTCAGGAATATCTTTCCAAATATCTTCCTTGTATCCATAATGACCCTGAAAGATTCGGATATCAGGTTTGGGTTGACAGGAATGAAACAATTGTTGGTGAAGAGGAATATCTACTGATTTCTGCCATAGAACAATCATTGGACGAGGTTGAAAAGTTTGTACATTATCTTGATGGCATTTTTATCCCGGCACATATTGACAAGAGCAAATATTCAATTTTGAGCCAGTTGGGTTTTATTCCTTTTGATCTTAATGTAGATTCATTGGAGATTTCTAAAAGGTGCAATCTTGAAGAATTTGTAGAGAAAAATAAATATTTAGGGAGGTATAATTTTATACGATCTTCAGATGCTCACTATCGGGAGGATTTTGGTAAAACAATATGTAATTTCTATTTGGAAAATTTAACTTTTTCAGAGATAAAAATGGCACTTAAAGGTGAGGAAGGAAGACGTGTAGAAATATTATAATTATGAATGATCTTGCAATGCACATATTGGATATAGTACAGAATTCTATTTCTGCCGGTGCAAAATGGATTGAGATATCCGTAATAGAAAATATTGTTCGTGATATATTAAATATTATAATTAAAGATAATGGTAAAGGAATGAGTGCTGAGACTGTACAAAAAGTAACTGATCCTTATTTTACAAGTCGTACGACAAGAAAAGTTGGACTTGGTATTCCTCTTTTAAAACAGTCGGCTATTCAAAGTGGAGGAGATATATCTATTGAGTCGGAAGTAGGTAAGGGAACAACAATAAGAGCTAATTTTGTCCACTCACATATAGACAGGCCTCCTCTTGGCGATTTGGCAAATGCATATGTTCTACTTATGTCTGCGAATCCTGAATTGAATATTGTGTTGAATTACTCCTATAATGATAATAAGTATTCTATAAGTACTGAGAAAATTAAGGAAGTACTTGATGATGTTCCATTAAATAATCCAAGTATTATAAAAATGCTTAATGAGATGGTTTCAAATAATATTTATGAGACACAATATTTGGTAAACAATTAAAAATTAAATAACTTTACAGTTTTCATAAATTATCATAAAACAGCCCTTTTGACTTAGAATTTATTAATAATATTACCTAAAATGTAACAAATATGAATAAGATTAAATCACTTGATGATTTGCGCAAAATGAAGCAAAACCTCTCGTCTGAATTATCTATTCGGGA
>JBAXYG010000076.1:0-6414 GCA_041670905.1 Bacteroidales bacterium | reverse complement strand
TTTACCAATTCAACACCATCAACGATAAGATCGATAGGAATATTTTTACTTTTATCTGTTTTTCCTGTAGGCTGCACGTATGTATTAGGGTCAATTTCTCCGTCAGGGAAAAATATACAATAAGCTGCACCAAATACTGTAGCCAACCATTGTGTTCCATAAACAGTGCCAAATCTGTGCTCCATATTTATAGCATTAGGATTATCGGCATTCACAGTTTGATTTTTAATGAAAGTTTCAAATTCCGCACCGCTCAAATCAACAGGACTTAAAGGGTTTTTATCTGCAGCAGTGTGATTATGTGCAAGTTGTGCTATGATAACAGATTCACCAGGTAAAACAGGATAATCTGTACCACTTCCCGGAGCTTGCCATATTACGCCGAAATAGACATAGTTTTCAGGCATTCCGTCAGGAACCTCCCAATTGTAAGTTGCAGTTGTGGCTGTAAGTGGAAGAAGAGTACCAATGCAAAGTCCGTCAACGTATTGAACTTCTTCACCGTTGTTGTATATTTCATAAAACTGATCTTTGAAATAGTAACCGGTTGAACCGTTGTAGTAGATTTCTTTAATTATCAGGTCTCCGGCTTTTGATGCATTTACATCAATTGTGAAATTATTACCTGATGTCGTTATTTTTTCGTTTACGATACTTCCGCTATAATAGTAGGTAAAACCTTTGTATGCAATATCTCCGGTTACTGTTACTGTATAAATTCCCGGTATAATATCAGCTACTGATACTTTTCCGTTTGCGTCGGTAGTTTTTGCCACTTCATAGTTATCATCATAGTTTATGAATTTAACCGTATATGTGTCCGGACGAGGCACATCGGAAGCAACAGCATTTGATGTTACAGCAACGCTTGCCGAAATATTGGCAATAACCGGAACATCAGTGACTTCCTTAAATTGTTCACAAGAAACTAATGTCAACAATAATATAAATAGTGTTATATATTTTTTCATCTGCTTACTTATTTAATGTTAATTTTAAGGTCAAAGCCGAAGAACAATTTATTATCAGTCAAAAGTTCCGTAAATGAACCAGGATTTGCTTTTGACTCGTATAGAGGGCGATTATTTAACATATTGTTTGCAAAGAATGATGCAGTTAAGAATTCGCCTATTTCCTTAGATATGTTTAGGTTAAATGTTACTGTAGGAAAATATTGTTCAACAATGAATCTTGTATCTGATACAGCATCAAACATATATGCAAATTCAGGATCGTCTTTTAAAGAAGGATCAAAAGTATATACTTTACCATCTTTATATGAGAGATATTGTATAAACATTGTATCATCACCATATTCAGTCCAGAATTTTTCCATCCAGTTAACTTGGGTTGCAAGGGTTATAACAAAACCTAATTCAGGAATGTTGTGAGTAATTCTTAAGGTAGTGATGATTTTATCTTTATGACGGGTATATAATCCTTTCTCATAAATAGCTATGTTTTTTTCCATTTCATTACCATTGCTGTTTGTGCCGAATGTGTATCCTTGGTTTTTATAAGTTGAACTCATCCATGCGCCATTGATAAAGAAGGACGTTCTGATGGCATCAAATCTGCCTAAATCCAATTCAAATTCAACACCCTGGTTGTGTGAATAGATATTATTCATAGGTTTTGCATAACTTGAAAAGATGTTATAAGTATTTTCATATTGTGGAACGTAACTGCCGTTACCGTCAGATACTGCTTTGTATTGGTCAAATGCTACCAATTGAAAACAACTTATGTCAGTTCCGAGGTTATAACCATTTTTCATTAATTCATCATATCCTGTAACTGATAAACGATATCTATTAAATAATTTTAAATCAAATCCAATTTCTGCTTTGCGGTTCTTTGCAATCTCAAGATTATCATTGTTAGTATCGAATACGCGAAGGGTTGATACCAAAGTATTGGTTTCTTCGTTGAAATAATTATTATAGTTGAAATATGCTTTTTCAGGATATAGATATAAAGCTGTAGGAGCTTTAGCTGTAATACCCCAACCTCCGCGGAGAGTTAATGTTTTTGGAATTACATCAATTGAAGCGTTTATACGTGGAGAAATGGCTGCTTTTCCGTTAATCAAGTCAAAACGTCCACCGGCTGACAAATTGAAATCCCTGTTTGCAAAGGTATGTTTATAAGTGTCTTCTGCGAAAAGACCAATTTGATGGATGAAAGGAATATCATAATAAGGTCTTCTTCTGTAAGCAGAATTTGTTCCAGATGCACTTCTATAAGGAGGCGTTTCATCATCATAAACTTTACCTTCACCAAGGTTTCCGTCAACTTTATAATCGGCACCAACCAATATGTGATTGTTTATATTACTCCATCTCTTATTGAAATTGGCAGAGACTTTTGCATATCCGTTAAGTTCTTTACCATAAATATCGTAGTGGCAGAAATATGAATAAGGTAGAACCTTTACCCAATTTGCACTTTCACTAGCGGGAATATTTGTGATTTTATTTCCGGTAATGTCATAAACATCTTTTCCTGCAATGTTGGATAATACAGCTCCATCATATAAGCAATTTGATTGTAGGGATGTTGCATTTGTCAAAAGTTGTTCTTCCCATGTATGCTTGTCAGTATAGCTTACTGAAGCGTTATATTTGATTGATTTAAGCCAACCTTTATTTACAGTAAGGGTTCCATAAGAGTTAAATCTTATACCTTGTTCCTTGCCGCTTGATGAAAGTTGAGATCTTGTATCATCAGGGTTTTGTTCACGTGTGTCTTTACGATAACTGAGATCTAATGAAGTTGTAGTACTAAAATTTTCTCCGAAATTCTTAGACCACAAACCTTTAATGTTAAATCTCTGATAGTATGCATAAGCTTCGTAAGCATAGGTGTTATTATAAGCGTAATCTCCGCTGATATTCAGGTTACCTGCTTTTTCTCCAAGAGAAAAACCTTTGGAAACAGCTGCCTGATAGGTTAGGGGATTAGTTTTAAGTCTTATACTAAGAGGTTCTTTACCTGCTTTTGAACGAATAATTATAGCACCGGTTGTTAGATCTCCATATTCGGCAGAAGGAATACCTCTGATTACCTCAACAGATTCGATATTGTCTGTTGAAATACTACGGGTATCTGTACCTGATAATGCATCACCTGCACTGCCACTGATTGAAGCGGCTAAAGTTTGCATATTTGCATTTGATGAAATAGGGGAACCGTCGACGATAATTGAAGTACCTAAACTGTTCATGTCTTTGCCATAAGTTGTATAAGAATTGCCTACTCCGTCAAAAGTAGATCTCAATGTAATCGAGCTTGCTGATGATAGTGTAGGGTTTGTTATTGAAGCACCCGGCAGCAGTTGCATGATGTCTCCCAACGAACTGGTTTGTAAGTGGTCCATGGCCTGTCTTGAAATGTTGGAAGCGGTGGAACTACCAGCCTTGTTTTGTGTTGCCAATACTGTAACTTCTTCCAAACGGAAGTTAGCTACTTTCATTTCGAAATTGAATTCGTTATTCTTTCCCGAAACAATTGTAATAGCTTGTTCAATAGTTTCCATCCCGACAAATTGAACTTTAATTGTTGATTTTCCAGGATCAACTTTTTTGAATTCATATCTGCCGTACTTATCAGTTGTAGTGTAAATCTCCGCAGGAGATAACACAACTACTGCAAACTCTACCGGTACATTCGTACCTTGCTCTAATACTATACCTTGTACTGTCGTATTGCTTGAAGCTTTGTTTTGACCAAAAGCTGCAAAGGAGACAAATAAAAGGCAAAGTACTAATGCTTTGCGGATTTTTTGCATAATGTTAAGATTTAATTGGTTAATAGATAGTCTTTTATTTATTATTTAATCTGTTTATAGTTTTTATCAATTCATTCTTTACTACTTCATCCTTTTCTATTGATACTAATTCCTTACATTTTTCAATGATATAATCTTTTTTATAGGAGTAGAGGTACCATCCGAAAGCTTCTGCAGCTTGTGTACGGAGATTCTGATTGTCACTTTCTTTTATGAATTGTAACAAATCATCAACACAATTAGGGTCACAACTGTTTCTAAGAGCAGAAATTGTGTATCCTTTGTTTTTATCCGATTCAGAAGAGGAGTTCAAGCTTTTAAACTCATTTAATGTTTTTTCTGAAGGGGAAAATATATTTTTCATTTCTTTCATATGAAAAAAGACTCTTTGAGATGTTGTCGGATCAGCAACATATTTTTCAATTTCAGGTTTGAGTTTAGGATCTCCCGATTTTGCGGCAGTCAGGGTACTCAACCGTTGAGTCAGTTCGTAAGAATCTTCCATGCCAAGTAAAATGGCTTCAACAAGATAATTGTCCGCGCGTTTTTTAAGTGACATAAAGGCTTCAAGACGGATGACTGCACTAGGGCTGTTTCTTTGAATTTCAATCAGATCTTCAGATGAAATTGCATCGTTTTCTGATAATTTTTTAATAGCAAGTGCTTTAAGGTCAACTATATTGCTTTTTATTAATTTGTTCCAGTATTTGTTGTTGTTGTTTTCCAGAACAATACTTCTGTCAATATTGAATTGAGGATATCTGTTTTCAAAGCAGAATGTGGCATCACCAAATAAATGAGATTCAAGAGTCAACTGCCCTTTTGCCCAGTTTCCTACACATACTCCTGCATTCAGCAGTCCCATTAATTCATTTGTCCATGTATCCTGAAGAGTGTTTACGCTATTGGCTTTAACAACCATTGTTTCTCCTGAATTAAATATGTAATATCCTGCTATATAATCATCTTCACAGAAAGCACCGTTGAAGCATGCGTCTAGAATTACTATTTTTGCGTTAGGAACATATCCGTACATGTCAGGAATATTGATATCCATTGATGCTGAAAAAATACTGTCTGCTTCGACCACTTTTGGGTCAAAAGAATTGCTTACCCAATTTTCTGGCACATCGTAGTTTTTCATGTAATTTTTTTTCGCGATGGTGGTATCAGCAGCATCTCTTATTTTTCCTCTGAAAAATTTCTTTGAATATTCAATCCAGTCAGTGGTCATAGAAGATGCAGGAGTAGCACTTAGATATTGAACATCTGTTGAACCGTGGTGATGCAGAATAGCTAAATCAAGTTTTGGGTTTTTTATGGCCGACATAAGTCTTTCCTTGACAAATTTATCATAATCATAATTTATGAAATTCAAATCAGTTCCTCTTTCTACTCCAAGAAATGGGAATTGTTCGCGTAATGCCCAAGCCTCATCAATTCTTGCACTCATAGATTCAGAGTTATATCCATGCCCTGCAAAATAAAGAATTTGAGACATCGCTTTACTTTTCTGTTTTTGAGCAATTGCTTTCTTTAAATATTGTGATATTGCTTCATATTTGCTTACTCCAGGGATCAAAGGGGGTTTGATTCGTGATGAATATATATTACATTTTATTTTTTGTGAAGAGTTTGCCTCTAATGAATAATAGTGCAATAATTTAACGTTTTCGTCCTGTTTTAAATAATCAAATTTTAAATCGAAATCATCATAAAATCTATCAGATGGTATGGAAGAATCTTTCCAGTCTCTCTTTTGATTCATCTTGAAAGCGGTAGTAAGATGTTGGGCATCTCTAATCATAGGGACGGGGATGTCTCCAATTAGTATAGCACCTTCAAGATTTTCATTTTTATAAAGATTTTTTAGTACAGTGAGGATTGAATCGGGATGATTCCATCTGTCTATAATAAGAATACCTTTTTTGCCACTATTTGTAATAGAGGAAACGTAGGCCTCAATATCATCCTTAATGTTTTCATATGTGGTTTTATCTGTAATTACAGCAACAGATGTTAATTTGTCTTTTGCCTGGAGGGCAATCAATGAGAGTAAAAGTAATACCGATGAAAAAATTATTCTTTTCATATTATTCGTTTTATATTTTTGTGATTAGAACCGAAAAGAAAGAACTAACACATTTGTAGAATGTGCAGCAACAGTCGTAGAAATAATTGGGCAAGTGTCATTTAGTAAATGATGAAATGCAAAAATAGTTATTATAATGACATATACAAGTGTTTTTTTAATAAATTGATTTATAGTTTCGTGATGAATTTTTAATAAACTGATATTAAAAATGTAGATCATATAATAATTTATTGATTAAAAAACACTTAACTATAAAAAATGTTACAAAATATGATAAAAATTAAATAATATCTTATAATGATAGGGACGATAGCAAATGTTTCAGCAATATTGATAGAGAGTGCAGTGGGGGTAGTAATTCACTCGAAACTTAATAAAAAAATAGATATAGTCAATATGCTCCCATCTTTGGTAATAATAGTTATTTTAGGATTGATTTTTTAATAATTAAACCTCATATTTGCCGATAGCGGATATGGTTTTATACTTATTTCCGATAATATATTTATTTTTACAAATTGATAATATT
>JBAXYG010000075.1:0-6446 GCA_041670905.1 Bacteroidales bacterium | reverse complement strand
GGACCTGGAATAAAAAGAATAGCTACTATTTGTGTAGGATATGCTGATGGTATTAACCGTCATTTGGGAAGAGGTAATGCATCATTTGAAATAAACGGCAAATTAGCTCCAACAATAGGTAATATCTGTATGGATATGTGCATGATTGATATTACTGGAATTGATGCTCAAGTAGGAGATACCGTTACTATTTTCGGAGAAAAACCTCATGCAAAAGATTTAGCAAAGATTCTTGACACAATACCATACGAAATATTTACTTCAATTCCACAAAGAGTAAAGAAAGTACTGATTCCGTAATATTTCAGCTGTTGATTATTTTTGATGTAAGCTCCAGAAGTAAATCACCATCACTTGCATTTCCTCCGGCATTACTTTTATTTTTATAGTCATACTCTTTAAGAAGAGCTATAATTTTCATGCATTTTTTAAGCGGATAATTTTTATATGCAGCATCATATTCTCCCATAAAATATGGGTTAACACCAAGACTGGAGGCAAGTTCACTACGCGGAATCCCATTTTCAACTAAGGCATGATATTTTAGAATCTTGATAAAATGAGCTGACAATGCTCCCAAAGTCATTTGAAAAGGAAATCTTTTGCTCGAATCAGCGAAAAAATTAACTATTTTAAAACATTTTACGGCATCCTTAAATGAAAGAGACTTTGCCAGTTCAAAAGCACTATAATCTCTGCTTATTCCAACATTAAGCTCAATGTCTTCAACAGAAATATCCTTACTCCCATGAGGAAGTACCTTTATCAGTTTATCTACTTCAAGGGAGATTTTCTGTAAATCAGTCCCAGCATATTCAGCCAACAATGCAGCAGCTTCAGGCGATATACAAAGATTCTTTGATAAAATAAAATTTTCTATCCAACGTGTAATTTTAAAATCTGATATTGGAACAGATTCAAAAGCCACACCCTTATTTTGCGCCTCTTTGTAAAAAGAGGTGCGCTTATCAATAGATTTATTGCTCTTTGTTGGGTCATTTGAAGATTTGTAGCATATTACCAAAACCGTAGTAGGCATAGGTGCTTTAAGATAAATTGCTATTTCATCAACATTTTTCATCATTTGAGCTTCTTTTACTACAACCAACTGCTTTGATGCCATCATAGGAAACTGACGAGAGATACTGATTACCTGTCCTACATTAACATCTGCTCCATATAGAATAAGTTGCCCAAAATCTTTTTCTTCGGGTTGAAGAACATTATCGATGAGAACATTGCAAATTTCATCAATGTAATAATGTTCTTTACCAAACAATAAATAAAACGGCTTAATATCTCCGGAAAGAATATCTTGTTTAATTGAATTAAACTGCTGTATAGTATCTGTTTCTTGTCTTGCCATCATTAAAATAAAGTTTAAATTTAGTTCAAATTAATAAACGGAGCAAATTTTATACCTTTGCCTTACTTTTATAAAACTCAATGGAAATATTTGATCCGCTTAGAAAAAAATATGTTAAACGTACTCCTGAAGAGGAAGTACGCCAGCAAATAATCTCCTGGCTCAATTATGAAATAGGAGTTCCAATGACATTGATGATGAGCGAATATTCATTTATATTTAATGGATTACAATTTCGTTCGGATATAGTAATATTTGACAAAAAACCTGAACCTATAATGTTTGTAGAATGCAAGGCACCTTCAATAAAACTCAATAAAAAAGTAGTTGACCAGATAATCAGATACAACATGGTGCTTAAAGTTCTATACATATTGATCAGTAACGGCAAAACCTCCTATCTTTGCGAATGGAACGAATCGAAAGGACATTATGAGTTTGTCAAAGATATTCCTACCTATAATATTATGTTAGAATCCAAAGAGAAAAAATGACTGATAATTTAAAAGAAAAAATATTTATAACTATTTCTTCAGAGGCTCAAGTTCTAGGTGTAAGAGCATTTGTAATAGGAGGCTATGTTAGAGACTTCTTTTTGGGCCGCGCGAGCAAGGACATAGATATAGTAGTTGAAGGGAGCGGAATTGAGCTAGCCGAAGCTGTTGCAAAAAAATTGAAAGTAAATCTTTCTGTTTTTAAAAATTTTGGTACTGCTATGTTACGTTATAAAGATACCGAAGTAGAATTTGTAGGAGCAAGAAAAGAATCTTATAACAGCGATTCACGCAAGCCTATTGTTGAAAACGGATCTATAGAAGATGACCAGTTAAGACGTGACTTTACTATTAACACATTGGCTTTTAGCCTGCAGAGTGAAGATTATGGCAACCTCATTGATCCTTTTGGAGGTATTAAGGATTTAAATAACGGAATAATAAAAACCCCACTTGATCCTGACCTCACATATAGTGATGACCCTCTCCGTATGATAAGAGCAATCAGATTTGCAACACAACTGAAATTCAAAATAGTACCTGCATCTATTGAATCAATTAAACATAATAAGCTACGACTATCAATTCTATCCAAAGAGAGAATTGCAGAGGAATTGAATAAAATAATCATGACTCCAAAACCTTCAATAGGGTTTTCTCTTCTGAATAAGTGTGATTTACTTGATATAATACTTCCCGCTCTATCCGATTTGAAAGGAGTAGAAATGGTTGAAGGACGCGGACATAAAGATAATTTTCAACATTCGCTACAGGTTCTTGATCATGTAGCGGAAGCAAGTAACAATCTTTGGCTTAGATGGGCAGCCTTACTACATGATATAGGAAAACCGGCAACAAAAAAATATGAACCCGGCATAGGATGGACTTTTCATAGTCATGAATATATTGGTTCCAAAATGATTCCATCAATATTTAAACAACTTAAACTGCCTTTGAATGAAAAAATGAAGTATGTTCAGAAACTTGTCCTTCTTCATCTGAGACCTATTGCCCTTGTGACTGATGAAGCAACAGACTCAGCAGTAAGAAGATTACTTTTTGATGCAGGAGAGGATATTGAGGATCTTATGACTCTTTGTAAGGCTGATATTACCTCAAAAAATGATAAGAAAGTTGAACTGTTCAAAAAGAACTATGAACATGTACAACAAAAACTTATTGAGGTTGAAGAAAAAGATGCAGTTAGAAATTTCCAAAATCCTATTACTGGAGAAATAATAATGAAAACATACAATATTCCTCCCTGTAAACATATAGGTACAATTAAAGAATATATTAAAAATGCCATTCTCGACGGAATGATTCCGAACGAATATAATTCAGCTTATGAACTTATGATAAAAAAAGGGAAAGAGTTGGGACTGAAAATATATTAATATTCCTCTTCATTAAAGAAAAAATCATCTTTGGTAGGATAGTCTGGCCATATATCCTCGATAGATTCATAAACCTCTCCATCGTCATCAAGGTCTTCAAGGTTTTCAATTACTTCTAATGGTGCTCCAGAGCGAGTTGCGTAGTCAATAAGCTCTTCTTTTATTGCCGGCCATGGAGCATCTTCTAATTTTGATGCTAGTTCTAGTGTCCAATACATATAGCAATACTTTTTAATTTTTAACCGTTCCCAAAAATTGGGGTTGCAAAGATATATAAAAATTAATATACAATACCTTAAATATTTTTATATTAAGGTATCCAATAATCATCTTCAATTCCGTGAACAGTACACAAGTATCGCGCCAATGTAAAAAGATAATCAGACAATCTGTTAAGATAACGGATAGATTTTTTATCCTCAATAGATTTATTCTCTATTAGTATTGCACTTCTTTCCGCTCTGCGGCAAACAGTACGAGCAATATGACATATCGAAGAGGAACGAGGAACAGAAGGGAGAACAAACGCTGTTTGTACAGGAATTATTGTGGTCATTCTGTCAATCTCCTCTTCAAGAAAGATTAATTCATTATCATCAAGTGGTTTAAGCTTAGCTACATCATGATCAGCCGCAAAATGAGCAGCAACCTGCATTAATTGCACCTGAATTCTACGTAATGTCTCTTCTTCTTCTGTATCACATCTTAATACCCCAAAGTATGAAATCAATTCATCAACCACGCCATATGTCATTACTCGCGGATGAGATTTACTCACTCTCGTTCCACCTACAAGAGAGGTTGTTCCGGCATCACCGGTTTTTGTATATATTTTCATATTACGCTAAAGTGGGCTTTTCATTTATTATGTCTGACTCTATTTTTCCATCTCTCAAACGCACTATTCTTCTAGCAAATTTAGCTATGTCCTCTTCATGAGTAACTACTATCACAGTATTTCCATCTTTATATATCTCTTCAAAAAGATTCATTATATCAATTGAAGTTTTTGAATCAAGATTTCCGGTAGGTTCATCAGCAAGTATTATGGATGGAGAGTTGACAAGTGCCCTGGCAACAGCTACACGTTGTTTTTGTCCACCGGAAAGTTCATTTGGCTTATGATCCATTCTCTTTTCCAAACCCACTTCTATCAAGGAATCTGTTGCTTTTTTATTTCTCTCTTTCTTTGAATATCCAGCATAAATAAGAGGAAGTGCTACATTTTCCAATGCATTATATCTTGGCAAAAGATTAAAAGACTGAAATACAAAACCTATCTCTTTATTGCGGATATCAGCCAATTCTCCATCATCCATCTCACTTACATCAGTCCCATTCAAAACATACTTTCCGTGTGAAGGTGTATCAAGACATCCCAAAATATTCATCATAGTAGATTTTCCCGAGCCCGAAGGACCCATAATGGCAACATACTCGTTTTGATCTATAGCCAAATCAACTCCATCAAGAGCTCTGACCTCCTGACTACCTACCCGGTAATACTTTTTTATCCCCTCAATTCTAATAATCTCCCTCATATCTACAGATTTTAATAGTTAATATATAATTCTACCTTAAAACATCTTTCACGTATAAATCTTTTACAGATTCAAATATTCCACATAATGTAGAAACAGCCTTCTCTCCATTTTCTCCCCAATCAAGAGAATACTTGTTGACAAACATATCAATATGTTTATGTTGTACCTCTTCTGATATTTCCTGAGCATTCTCAGCTATATATTCAATTGAAGCACCAGGATGTTCAATGGCATATTCAATGCTCCGTCTTAAAACACGATTCATTTTTGCTTCAAAATCAATGCCTAAATCTTTACGTACAGCAATTCCTCCTAAAGGAAGTGGAACTTTCATCCTTTTTTTCCAATCAGCACCAAAATCCCGGATAAGTTCAAGCCCCTTTTCCTTATATGTAAACCTACCCTCATGTATCAAGACTCCGGCATCAACTATTCCCGAAAGCACAGCCTTTTCTACGTTAGAAAAAATCATATGCTCGAATTTTTTGCATACTCCATTCTCAGCATAAAACAACAGAGCTCCAGTAGTAAAAGCCCCCGGAGTGGCAACAACCTTATCTTTCCAATAATCAATTTTTAAAGTATCTTTTCTTTTTACTAAAATAGGACCGCCGTCAATACCAAAAGCAGAACCACATCTAAGCATACTATAAAGACCTTTTCTATAAAAAAACGCATGAAAACTCATTTTTGTCACATCATACTGATTATTTATGGAGTTTTCATTCAAAACCTCAACATCAGCCAATGTAACATCAAATTCAATACCTTCAGTATCCACCAACCCATTTATAAGTGCATGGAACATAAATGTGTCATTCGGACACGGAGAATATGCAAGTTTAACTCTCATTGCCATTACAATCTTGTAAAAATATCTTTACATACTTCTGAAAGATTTTTTAAAGCAAATGGAATCTCCCATTTTGATTTATCTCTTTCTCCAACATAATTCGAAATGGCCCTTATTTCAATAAAGGGAATACCTTCCATTAAGCATACATAAAAAAATGCCGCCCCTTCCATACTCTCTACTTCAGGAGAAAAAATGCGAAATCTTTCTTTATTTGTTTCCTTTCTTCCTGACACGGTTTGAACTGTAATACCTGCCACCTTTGGTAAATCCATAAGTGTGACTGACACTCTGTTTGACAAAGAACTGGATTTAAGCAAACCATCAATAAACGGATATGTATTTGCATTAAGTGTATCATAATCAAAAATTGTTTGAAATCCGTTTCTTGTCTCTACACCAATATCTCCGAATTGTTCTACAATCACATTTACTACAATTCCTAAAGAATATTTCTGAGTATAACTTCCTGCTATACCAACATTAACAACAAGATCAAATTTCTTGTTCTCAAGATTTGGCTGAATCAGTTTTGTCGTCTTATAACAAGTATTCATTGCTCCTATACCCGTAACGGCAAAAACCACATCAAACCTTGCCCTAAGTTCTGCTGGCAACTCCATGTATGCTTTTTGTGCCTGTTGAAGCTCCTCTGGCACCGCGGCTGTAAACAATATCCTCATATGATGTATTTTCGTGAGACTCTAAATTAGTAATTTGTTGGGACTATTTAAAATATAATTCGTAATATTGTCAGGATTTTTTTAAAACAGATATGGCTTATAATAAATT
>JBAXYG010000074.1:0-6483 GCA_041670905.1 Bacteroidales bacterium | reverse complement strand
TGATCCCCCACCTACCGCAAGAAGAAAATTTACTCCATTATCATTTGCAATACGAACGGCTTTCATCAAAGTATCATAATCCGGATTGGATTCTATACCTCCAAATTCTATATAATGCCTACCCTCAAGAGCAGTCATAACCTGGTCATATATTCCATTATTGAAAATACTACCTCCACCATATGTTACCATTATTTTGGAGTCAAAGGGAATTTCTTTGGAAATTTCGGCTATTTGTCCTTTCCCAAATATTAATTTGGTAGGATTTTTAAAAATAAAATTATTCATATTATATCGAAATAGTATAACATCTTCTTCTGCGATGCTGGCGTCGTTCAAAAAATTTCCACTGACTTTGTACTTCAATATTATCTTCAAGTTCTGGCCCGGTTTCACAAATTTTCATATTATTCTTTATAGCGCCCTGCAACCCCTTTCGCAAAATGATTGCATTTACTCCACGATTTTGATATTCAAGTTTTACTCCAATGCTATATAAATCAATAGTTTTAGACTTTTTTAAATCCCTCAAAATCCTAAAAATACCAAATGGCAATAACTTACCTTTGCTCTGCTGAATGGCTCGACTTATTGATGGCGCCATAAACCCATATCCTATAATCTTACCCTCTTTATTTAAAACGACAGAAATATAATCGGGATTTCCAACCATCATCAAAACTTTTGAATAATCCAACATCTGTTTTTTTGAAAGCCACACAACACCAAAAAGCTTTTCAAATGCTTCATTCAACACCTCCATTGCTTCAGTAATGTATTTTTTAGCCTGCCTCATTTTATTGAATTCAAGTATTCTGTATCCATATCTTTCCATTGCCATATCGGCAATATTACAAAGCCTCTCATCAACAACAGTAGGAATAGTTATCTGATACTCAACCCAGTCCACTTTTTTTGAAAGGCCAAGTTTCTCAATATGCTTAATGTAATATGGATAATTATATGTAGTAACATACATATCAAGTTCATCAAATCCCTCAATCAGCATCCCTTGTTTATCAAGATCAGAAAAACCTATGGGTCCAATGATTTCCTCCATGCGTAACTCTTTTGCCCAACTAACTACAGCGTCAAATAATTTCTGTGATACAACATAATCATCAATAAAATCAAATCTAGAGAAACGAAGCTGCTTTCCATTAATTTTAGTGTTATACGCCTTATTAAGAATGGCAGCCACTCTGCCTACAACTTTTCCGTTTCTTTCTGCGAGGAACATTTTGCATTCAGAATACGAAAAAGCTCCATTACGTTTAGGGTCAAACTCTTCTAGCTCATCAGCAATCATTATTGGGACAAAATATTTGTTCCCTTTATATAAATCGATTACAAATTTAAAGAACTTCTTTTTATCTCTTTTACTTGAGATTTCTCTAATAATCAACATAGTCGTATTATTATTTAGTATGTAGCAACAAATTTAATAAATTTTAGTAAAAAGTACTAACCTCATTCCCATTATAAAAATCTGCCGCAAAATATTACAAATTCAAAAACATTATTGTTATCGATAAGTGATTCATTTATAGGAATAGCAGATAAAAAAAAAGTGGTCTAAAAATTTAGACCACATAGATGATTAAACTGCTTAATATATCTATCATAAAAATTGCATTTCAAATGTATATGCAAATATTTTATGATATTGCCGTCTAATTACTTTTTAATTATTTAACCTCTGCAGGTAGAGCTTCTGTAGTTACAACAGAATCAGCAACAACTGATGTAGTGTCAGCAGTAACCTCAGTTTGTTCAACTGCAGGAACTACTTCTTCAACTTTAGTTTGATTTTTACAAGAAACTGATAATACTGCACAGATTGCAATAACTGCGAAAATAGAAAATTTTGCTTTCATGACTTTTTTGTTTAATATTTAGATTAGAAATTAATAGCCTCAACTGTCTTATAATTAAGTAAAAACATATTTACCTTTAATATTTCGCACAAAAGTAATAACAATTTTCTATCATTAAACTTTTTTTCTTTTTTTTTAAGAAAAATTATTATAAATCTTCTACTCACTCAAATCTTCAATGGCAAAAACTATTCTATTTTGTACAAATATATATATTTTTTTGATTTCATATCATATTTTATCCATCCAATTTCTTTAGCCAATTATAGTATCTCTTGCCCCTTTTATAGAAAATAGATGAAAATAAAAAGAGAGTTACTAAAGAAGTTACTCTCTTTTTTTTAGTAGCGGAGGAAGGACTCGAACCTCCGACCTCCGGGTTATGAGCCCGACGAGCTACCAACTGCTCTACTCCGCGGTATTAGAAATACAAAGGTAAAACTTAATTGTTAATGATGCAAATAAAATCAACCTTTTTAACATAATATTATTTTAAATTACTTTAGACTACACAATGAAAGTATCTAACAATAAAGCATATACTAATAATAAAAATATAATTAAGTTGTGATAAACTACTTAATTATTGCAAGCGAAGACACAATAGTGTCGGCATTTATCTTGTTTTGTTCACCTGTAGAAAGATTCTTGATAGTAACATAGCCTCCGGATACTTCGTCTCCCCCAACAATAGCAAGGTAAGGAATCTCCTTTTTATCAGCATAATCAAATTGTTTCTTCAGTTTTGTGTTTTCAGGATATATTTCACAGTTTATACCGGACATTCTCATCTCTCTCAATAATGGTAAGCTGTACTTTACCTCAGTCTGTCCCATATTTGTAAATAGCACTTTTGTCCCCTCAATTGCCTCTTTAGGAAATTTATCAAGTCCGCTTAAAACATCATAAATACGGTCAGCTCCAAAAGAGATTCCTACACCTGACATATCCGGCAAACCAAATACACCGGTAAGGTCATCATAACGTCCGCCACCACATATACTTCCTATTGCATAATCATTTGCCTTAACTTCGAATATTGCCCCCGTATAATAATTAAGACCTCTTGCTAAAGATAAATCAATCTCCAAATCCTGATTTATTTTTACGCCAGCAATAAGATTGAACAATTCATCAAGTTCCTCTATTCCATTCATCCCTATATTTGATGATGCAAGTATATTACGCATTTTTTCTATCTTTTCACAAGTTGTTCCATCCAAAAGAAGAACAGGTTCAATAACTTCAATGGCCTTTTCGGATAATCCTCTCTCTCTCAATTCCTCTTTTACAGCATCTAATCCTATCTTATCTATCTTATCTATTGCAACTGTAAGATCAATAAGTCTATCAGGACATCCGGCAACTTCAGCCAATCCTGACAACACCTTTCTGTTATTAATTTTAATAGTAACATTCACTCCTAATCTACCAAATACCATATCAACAATCTGAACAAGCTCTAATTCGTTAATAAGGGACTTACTGCCTATTACATCAACATCACACTGATAAAATTCACGGTAGCGTCCCTTCTGAGGACGATCAGCGCGCCATACAGGTTGAATCTGATATCTTTTGAATGGAAATGAAATCTCATTCTGATGTTGTACCACAAACCTTGCAAAAGGAACTGTTAAATCATATCTCAATCCTTTTTCACATACTCTTAAAGAAAGTGCGTTGCTGTTTATTTTGCAATCTTCCGCACCTGATACCTCAAATTGCTTAAAATCAATACCGGAAAAAGCATCTCCTGAGTTTAAAACTTTAAACAACAATTTATCCCCCTCTTCTCCATATTTGCCAAGCAAAGTATTAAGGTTCTCTATTGATGGCGTTTCAATAGGAGCATATCCAAAACATCTGAAAACGCTACGGATTGTATCAAAAATATAATTTCTTCCCGCCATCTCAGCCGGTCCGAAATCTCTTGTTCCTTTAGGAATTGCTGGTTTCTGAGCCATGATATTTTCTATTTTTATCTTGACAAAGGTAGAAAAAAACTCTCATTTAAGTTTCATATCCGACATTCGTCGGGTATATATGGTATTTCATCGATTTAACTATTGCCTACAGGCATTAAGAAAATATCTTTGTAACGCAAAAGTTAATTGAATCAAACTTAAGACAGAAAAGGGAAAAAGTCATATTCAGTATAAACTTTAAAAATAAGTAACCAATTAAAAAAATAAGTTATGGAAATTATCAACGAAGACAAAAACAGAAACAATCACAATTGTGGAGGATTACTGTTTGGACTATTATTAATTGCTGTAGGAACCATTTTGGTTTTGACCAATATGGACGTTCTCTCATTCGGCTGGAGGAGAGTATTGCTTTCATGGCAAATGCTATTAATCGTAATAGGTATTTTTCAATTATCAAAACGGAACATTATACCAGGGACAGTACTTTCTTTAGTGGGTCTGTTTTTTATTGTTCCGCGCCTGGCACCTTTGCTAAGTAATGGTAATGTATTTGTAGACAATTTTTCTATGAACTATTGGCCTATATTGTTGATTGCAGTTGGTGTTATTATCATCATATCAATGACTACAAATCACAATAACGAATCACGATGGCATGAAAAATTTGAAAGCAGATGCAATAGAGAAGGAAGAAGAAGCTTTAGCCAGAACGGAAGTGTCCACTACAATTATGTCTTCAGTGGTACTGAAGAAGTATTTATGGAACCGGAATTCAAAGGAGGAGATATTCAGGTATTGTTTGGCGGAGTAACACTGGACTTACGAAGGACCAACCTTCCTGAAGGAATAACAAGATTAAAAATTGACGCCTTGTTTGGTGGAGTAACTATTTTAGTACCAGAGAATTGGAATATAGAAATTGAAAGAAAAGTGCTGTTTGGAGGTTTTTCTGACAATCGAATCAAATATAATGGATATTTAAATGTTGCCGATTCAGAAAATAATTCTAAATTAGTGATTGTTGCTGAGTGCCTGTTTGGAGGAGGAGAAGTAAAATAATGCGCAAATGATGTAAATGAATCCACTATTCAATAACAAAAATTTCTTTAAAGTATATATCATCATAAATTTATTATTTGCGATGATATATACTTTTTCTATAGGACTTATGACCCAAATACCTATAAACTCTATAATTATAGATTTTATATCTGCTTTTATACTTGTAGGGTTGACAGGCATTGCAATTTGGAATATAGTAAAATATGCTATAACTGCATCTGAAAACAGCATATACAAAGGATTCATGAATTCATCACTAGTATTATTCTGTATTATTTTAGTTGTTGGCATTGAAACAATTATTGTGTATATTACACATATAGAATATTATTCTCTATATGCCACAACCATACCTATAAGGGTATTGATTATCGCACTAGCCTTCACAATTATTATTTTTTACTACTCTATCAGTATTTGCAAAGAAAATGAAACAAAAAAAGGGTTTCAAGAAAATACCAAAAAAGATCAAAATAGTAACGTTCCTCAAAGAGATATTGAGGACCACATTTTGGTCAGAGAGGGACAAAAAATAAAGATTATACCTATTGAGGAGATAAAATACATTCAATCTGACGGAGATTATGTTGCTATTGTTACCCCTTCCGGAAAATGGCTGAAGGAGCAGACAATGAAATATTTTGAAGAACATCTTCCTCAGAACAAATTTATACGGATACACCGCTCATATATTATCGGGGTTTCCCATATAGCTAAAATAGAACGCTACGGAGAGCAACAACTTGTCACTCTCCGTAGCGGAGAAAAAATCAGGATAAGTACTACCGGATACCGTCTTCTCAAAGAGAGGCTCGGTTTATAGTTTATTCTGAGTATTTAGTTATAATCCTTTTAAATATTTATCTATTGCCGCAGCAGCTTTACGTCCTGCACCCATTGCAAGAATCACTGTTGCAGCACCTGTAACGGCATCACCACCTGCAAATACTCCTTTTTTAGTAGTAGTTCCATTATCATCAGTAATAATACCTCCCCATTTATTACTCTCCAAACCTATAGTTGTTAAGGATATAAGAGGATTAGGTGATGTTCCCAAAGACATAACTACAACATCTGTCTCTATATCAAATTCGGAACCATGTATTACAATTGGTCTGCGCCTTCCACTTTCATCTGGTTCACCTAACTCCATTTGAACGCACCTTAAACCTCTTACCCATCCTTTTTCGGTACCAATAACCTCAATAGGATTTGTCAGAAATTTAAATTTGATACCTTCCTGTTTAGCATGATGAACCTCCTCAACACGTGCCGGCAATTCTGCTTCAGTCCGGCGATATACTATAGTAACCTGCGCACCTAAACGAAGAGCAGTACGTGCAGCATCCATTGCAACATTTCCTCCGCCGACGACCACTACCTTTTTACCAACATATATAGGAGTATCATAATCACGATCATATGCCTTCATAAGATTGCTCCTTGTTAAAAACTCATTCGCTGAAACTACACCGTTCAAGTTTTCTCCAGGAATTCCCATGAATTTTGGAAGGCCTGCACCTGATCCAATAAATACTGCTTTGAAATTTTCTTTTTCCATTAAATCATTAATGGTTACAGTTCTTCCTACAACAACGTTTGTCTCAATTTTA
>JBAXYG010000073.1:0-6493 GCA_041670905.1 Bacteroidales bacterium | reverse complement strand
ATCCCGTAAAATCAAGGTTTTACGGGATTTTTTGTTGTTTGTCTCTGACGGCTGAAAGTCTCAGAAAGCCCGTTAACTCAACAATCTATTGGATGATATCAATCGTTGTTCTGTTGCTCAAGAGATCTCTATATCGATGCCATGTTGAATCAATTTGTGGGTATGACTGATGTCGGGTTTGATTATTCAGCGTTTGAAGAAACTCGCAGAAACCTTATCAAAAGCGTTAACGAGGTTCTCACAAACGAAGATAAATTATTTTTGATTGCATTTGAGAGTGGAGAACCAAACTGGGAGGTATCTGAATATGATTCATTCAAAAATTACCCATCTATTCAGTGGAAGCAGCTCAACATCCAAAAACTCAAGAAATCGAATCCTGCAAAATGGCAGGAGGAAATTGAAAAATTTAAGCAGGTGCTTTGTCACTTGGCTTTTAATATTCTTTCTATCATGGCAATCCTCATATTTTTCGCAAATTCACGATTGAAAAGTGAATTTGCAAACTTTTTTTGTGGGGACTTAAATCAGTGTCTGCCCGAAACATTTAATCATTTATCCATCATTTCTTACTTATTAACCGCTAAGTGGTTTATAATTACGAGTTTTTTTCTTAAGGTAATATATTCTGAGTTAATTATAAAATTTTAAATGCGTAATTCCTGAAAGTCAAACGTATTTGCATAATAGACGAGTTTAACCGTATAAACAGTCTTATATGATGTAAATTCTTCTACTGTTTGAGTCCGAAGCTGGGCAAAAGATGTCAACGACATCAAGGTCACTATGATAGAGATAAGAATCTTTTTCATCACGATAAATAAAATGAAATAATACTGTCAACTATTTTTTTCTGCCACAAGTTGATATTTGTATTTCCCTTTTTCATACATAATATCAATTTTTTGTCTTTCCACACCATCTTTATTCCAAAGATATGCATTCAAGCAATTGTTATCTTCGGTCAATGACGTGTATGAGATATCACTGGAAATCATTTGCGGTTCGCCATATGTTTCATCAATCTTTTGAGCGAGAATACCAACTTCAAGAAGCATATTCTTAAAATGACCAGCTGTGAAGGGAACTGATATTGCATTCATTTTTGAAATAATTTGGTCTTTTATTGTGACTTGAATGTTCTCAAAATTAGAATTCCATCCGCGATTTATTACACCTACTGCTTCTTGGCATAATTTGTATTTATTACATCCAGTCCTCTTAACAACAGAACTATTAATGAGAAGGCTCTCAATTGAAGAGGCATCTCCACCCAGAATTAATGATGACGGGTTGGCAGATAACAATTTTTGTTGTTCATTCTCCTGTGCTTGTTGTAGAGCAAGTCTCGATTCTTTGGTATTCTCATCAATGATGTTTTGTAGGAAATTTTTGACGCTATGATGATAACCTTTGTCTTGAGTAGCAAATTCCGCCCTAGAATTACCTAAAACATCGATAACGTCAATCGTATAATACCCGGGGACAGTATAATATTCTGGTGTTTCCTTTGTTTCTGTCTTTTGTTTTGCTGTAACTCCTCCTATTGCCGCCCCGACCGGGCCTGCAATCAAGGCACCAGCTACAACACGACCTACAGCAGAACCAGTACTTGTCTTAGTTACCTGTTCCTTCTTGTATGTGGTCGTTGTACTTGGTGCCCTCTCAGTGGTCTTGAGTTCTGCCAGTTTTGTACTATCAACTATTGAATCCTTCAATAACAACCTCTGCGTGGTTTCATCATAAAGGATATATTTTCCAAGTTGATACTCAACTTCCTTTGTATAGTTCCCGAACTGCTCTTTTGCCTTTGAGAGACCTTCTTTTCTTTTATTATTATTATTGACACTGACAACAATCGCTGCAATAATTCCGATTACGGCAATGACTCCAACTGTTATTCCTAAGGTAATTTCGATGTCCTCCAATGAACCTCCTGCAATAATTGCGTAACAACATAAAAGGATTAATGGGAGCAAATTTTTAAGGAACTTCTTCATGATATTTAGTGTTATAGATTACAATGTATATGATAAATGGGAAAAAGAAACAGCACCAATCACCCATATCAAAGGTTCCGGGTATAATGTGCCATATCTGTAGTATTTCGAACAGTATTGCGATACCTGGCAAAATAGAAGCCCATAACATTTGGTGATTATCAACAGAAATAAGGGCTTCAACCATAAGAATGTAGGAAGATGTCCACAGTCCATTAGGAAGACAATATTTGCAAAAATCCGGCAATTGAATTGATATTGACTTTTCCCTAATAGTTTCAACGATTGAATCAAGGTTTAGAGCGTGAAACCATGAAAACATAACCAATGTTTGAGAACGAAATGCGACATACACCAGTCCTCCCAAAAATAAAAGGATAGCCGCAATCATAATTTTTAGCCAAACGAATTTCATTGATTATTGTTTGATTCCCCGTTGGATTTTCAAATTTAATAAAAAAATATCATTTGACTGATTATCTTCTTTTAATATAATCGGTCAATGCCTTCGATATGAAGATGAGATATCGCTCTTTCCCCATCCCATCTGTTAAGGAAGTTTATATCCTTGATATTGTCCATAAAGAAATTTTTAGTCAGCACAGCAGGGCATTTTGTATGCTTCAGAATATAGAAATTCTTCTCAAAGTCTGGCTCCTTTGGTCCGTTGAATTGGCATATCACTTTGCCTTGTAGATTCTTCTTTGCTGCCTTATAAAGGTCATAGGCAAGCAGATCAGACTTGGTGATTTCTGGCGTGGTAAAAGCACTCCAACTCGTAGCCTTGTGCCATTTACCGTCTGCTGCTGCAGCATTGACGTGAATTGATACAAGGATGACATTTGCTGGCCCAAAAACTTCGCATTGGGTATTGACTCGCCTCACTCTTTCCCGTAGCGAAACATCGGTTTTTTCCGGCACGAGCGATTCAGCGCCATACAGGATAACGGATAGCAAAAGCATACTGAAAATTAGTTTGCAATAAATTTAATATCAATAATAAATGCGTGAAAAACTAATAACTCAACATCACGAAAAACTAATAACCGCACGAAATAAATAATAATCTTCAATCAGTTTATAAGATGAGAGTGAGTTATATGAAAACTATATGGATTTATAATGGATTACATGTACTTATGATGTCTGCCCGAAACTCAAATACATTCCTTTAATGCGGATTAAATTCTAAACGCTCTTGCTTTCCGTTCTATTTCGGAAGGAGAAATCTTGTGCTTAGTTGCAACTCTTCTCCAGATCGAAACCGCCTTAGTTACTTCCTTTTTTATTTCTTCTGCACGTTTATCGGATAGCAAATAGTAAGGAGCCGTATTCATAACTAAATCAATATCCAAAGAATTGTCTTCTTCATCTATATTCAGTTTTAATCCTGTTCCTGTTTCGTTTGCATTGATGTCAAATGCCGGAGATAAAGTCCAACCAGCTTCCGTGTAAAGAAATCCATGATTTCGTAAATGATCGTCCGTATTGGAAACGCAAACAGAAAAGAGTACTCTGCGGAAAAGTTCTTCCAGATTTGCGGTTGTATCTGCACATTCAGACTTAATAAATGAAACTAAATCCAAATAACTTACACCACTGTCTGCATCGTCTCCATCCGTTCTTTGTAGCAGTGTCATAGCCGAAGTATAATGAATTCGTTTATTGTCTTCTGTCTTGTCAAAACGTTGGGATAAATAGGTATGATAGGGAGAAGCCAGCTTTTTCACAAAAGCATTTGGAACCGTAATTTTAGCTTGAATGGCTAGTTCATGGACAACCATTTCCCACAGTCCAACATCCGAATCATCCTTTATGCTTGGAAATTTTGCGATCCACTGTTTTCCGTTTGTGTCAACAACATCTGCTTTAGGACGTGCTCCCCCCAACGATGATCCGGGAGCAATAAGTTGATTAATCCATTTTAGGGAAACTTCATCTAATTCGTCTGCATTTTTTTCATATTGTTCTACAGCATATTCAAGATCCCTTAATGAAGTCCATGGTGGAGCTGCCAGCCGTTTATCGTTACTCATAAATTCACCATCTTCGCTTTCTTTAAAACGGAGGCCACCCATACGGTGACTATCGTGTACACCTAATAAAAAATCAATCCCAAATAAAGTGCGAGGTTCCGTTTTCTCAATTTTGGACAAAAGGATTTCCCTGCGTTTCATCAATAGTTGCCCCCATCTGTCTGGTGAAGAATCTTTGAAAATACCAAAATTGTTATTTAAGGACGCATAATGTAACCCTGAGAAAAGAGGCAATTCCGGATCAATAGAAATACCTGTTTTTATCCATTCATTGTTATATTCAAAAGAATACACAGCTTTGCCCCGAAGAGAAGCAAAATATAATTTCCCTATCAGTTGAGGTGAATCGATCATATACCAATCCGCATACACAAGTATTTCTTTTTCTTTATTCTGTTTCATAACAAACTATTCAAATTCCGGTTTTTCAGAATCACCTTTGTCTATAACATAATCAATAGCTGATTCTGTTTTTTTCTTTTTCGGAGCTCTTTTCTTTACAATCAGTCCCGCGTCCTGAATCTGTCTGCCTACCGGATCTTTATCTGCTATCAATAACAAATCATCTTCAAGCCGTAAAACAGATAATATCTGCAAATAGCTGCCTAGTGAAACTGAAGGAGAACCATCTTCTATATTTCCCAACGTAGAAGTAGCAATGCCGGCTCGCTCAGCCATAGAGCGAATAGATAACTTTCGGCGTAAACGGGCTAACTTTATATTCTCACCTAATGTCGCAAGGATATTTTTCTGTTTTTGAGTATAATTTGTCCCTTTCGATTTCATAACAACTGATATTTCAATACAAAAGTATATATAATAATTGATATATCATATATTATATATAATAAATTAATAGAATAAATAAAACTTCTGGGTCTTCTTATATCAAAAACAATACAATAATTGACGTATGAAAAAGGTCGCTTCTTTCCTTTCTATTATATGAATTATAGAGTTTAACTGAAATAATCAAAAGGGTTAAGGAGTGGACTGGCAAATATACAAAAGGTCTCAATGAATGTATCGTAGCTTTTTGTATATTTGTATTATGTAAAAAAAGATTATTTTTTATGTAAAAATGAGACACTTATACATAATCGGACTCTGGCTATGGGCATTTTATTCTTTGGTATCTTAACAAGATATCAAAAAAAGCAAAATCCATGAAAGTCAATTAAAAATGAGGAAAATGAATAAAAAGAACTAAGTGGATATGGAGACTTTACAGATTAGAAGAAAATGACAGATAGAAATAAAGTTGACATAAAAGAAAATGATGTGTTGAGATATGATCGTCAATTATTGACCATCTTACTCAAAGACAATAGTTCCAAACAAAACATCATTTGGGCCACGGACAATTATGCAGCGTTTGGACCTGAATATGCCGCAGATGAACAAATTACCATTCCCCTCATTTCCGGAAAGAACGGCAACATCATTAAGCCTCGTGTTGAAAAAAACAAGAAAGAGCAAATAGCACGTGTACGGGATAAAGCCGAGGTTTTTACGCCTTCGTGGATATGCAACAAACAAAACAATCTAGTTGATAAGGCATGGTTTGAGGCTGAAGACATTTTTAATATTGAAACAAACAACGGATGGACAACACAGACACGCCACATTCCCTTTCCTTCAAAAACTGGCAAAACATGGCAAGACTATGTTCTGGAAGAACGATTGGAAGTTTCTTGTGGTGAAGCGCCTTATTTAGTTAGTAGATACGACACCATATCCGGGAATCCTATTCCGACAAAAGACAGAATAGGGTTACTGGATCGTAAACTGAGGGTTATCACGGAGAATACAAACAATGAGAGCGATTGGTATCAATGGGCAAAGACGGCCGTACAGAGCGTTTATGGTTATGAATGGCAAGGCGATAATCTGCTCCTCGCCCGGGAAAATATCTTGTATTCATTTGCCGATTATTATCAAGATAAATTTAATTGTAAACCGTTCAAAAACTATATGCTGGATATTGCCAACATTCTCTCGTGGAATATCTGGCAAATGGATGGTTTAAAAGGAGTCGTACCCAATAGTTGCCGAGACTTGAAAGTGACCTCTTACAATTTGTTTGAAACAGAAGAAGAAATAGTACCTTGTGAAGGTTGCCTGAAAAACAACATCTACAAACATAATGGGATATATTGTAAGATAAAAGACTGGAAAACCGGAGGAACATTGAAATATGTATCCTTGTTAAAAGGAGGAAAATATGGAAAATAAGTTTATTTCGACTTTTGATTATAAGCTGATTTATATTTTCAGGATCAACGACGAAGCCCACAAAGGTTTGTTGAAAATCGGAGATGCCACGCTTCGTACAAATAAAACCTGTGAAGAATTGTTGCCGTCATGCCGTGAACTCAATCAGGCAGCCAAAGAACGCATCAATCAATATACCGGAACTGCAGGAATCTCCTATGAACTATTGCATGCCGAGATTGT
>JBAXYG010000072.1:0-6535 GCA_041670905.1 Bacteroidales bacterium | reverse complement strand
TTCTCCCTGTAATTTAAAATTCCGGATTTATCATTTAATAAATCTACTAAACCTCTTTTTTTTAATTTAAAATCTTCAGAAAGAAAAAGTTTGCTCATTTCACGTAACTCAGATGTTACATCCCATTTTTTCCCCCTCTCTATCAAATCTATTGAGTAATGAAGTAACCAATCGAGCAATACACCGTTTTTATCCTCTTCAAGTGAAGACATCATCATATCGACAGACCTGGAAAGAACAGCACTGCTATCTAGTTCTACCTTATATGAAGAGTACTCCCCTATTTCCCTGGCGAAAGCTCTCATCGTTTGTTGGAAAAATTTATCTATCGTACTTACTGCAAAACTGGAATAATCGTGTAAAATATCTGTAATTATTTTTTTTGCCTTTTGACCCTCAGCTGTATTTTCTTTCGAGAGAGAATATAGTTTCTCTATAACCCTGCTTTTCATCTCATCGGTAGCCTTATTTGTGAAGGTTACCGCAAGGATATGTTTATATGCATCATTGTGTCGGAAAAGCAATTTTATATACTCTTCAGTAAGATGATGGGTTTTACCCGAACCGGCTGACGCACTATAAACTTTTAGCATGACTACTTATTGCATAATTGTTTTAAATTACAATATTCACATTTTTTTTCTCCTCCTCTGGCGATAAAGGGAATCTCGGGGTTGAATATTTCTTCAATAGTTTTTTTCAATAATGACTTAAATAAGGAAATTTCTTCCTCATTATATATATTTTCGCTTGGGGTTTCCTTAAATATTTCCCTTAAAGGATAAATACAAGACGAAATATTATTATATACGGATAGATTCACGTCTGATTGAGCTAAAACTACATAAAATAAAAGTTGAAGAGAAATGTATGGCCTTGCATCATTTTCTATGTTAAAAACCTCTTCTACTTTCTTAAAAGAGCCCTTCTTATTTACAGAGCCGGTCTTATAGTCCACCAGCCTCAATATATTTTCTGAAATAATGTCAACTCGGTCAATCTTACCAAATAATTTCACGATATGCTTGCCCTCAAAAATAGGAAAAGTCATGTTTATATCAACTTCTGATCCTTTATAATTGAAAGGAGCCATTCCCATATCAGTTTCAAGTGTACGTAGAACAAATTTTATAATAAGTTGTTTCGTTATCAAATTCTTGCCGGTTATCTCACTTATATTTCCATCAGTTTTGAATCTGTGTTCAACCAATTTTTCAATATTATCAACACCTTTAATTTCATGTTCCAGTTCAGCCTTAGAAACAATATATCCAATATACTTTCTGTATATATCCTCCATAACTCCATGAAATATTGTTCCGAAAAGTCCCGACTCCACCTCTTCAACCACTTCTTCCTCCTCTTTTATTTTGAGAACATTTTTATAATAAAACCTCAACGGACAATCTAAGTAATCATTGATTGATGAGGCTGAAAAGACCCCTTTTCCATTAAAGAAAAGTTCTTCCATCTGTTGCATAATCTCACAACTCTTTTCAACCATTATTGACTTGGATACATCAGCCGTTTTAAGAGCAAATGTTGTAATACTCTCTTTTAGCGGGACACAATAATGATATTTCAATTGTTTCACATAACGGCTTACCTCACCACTCTGCATCCCTTCTGTACGAGAATCACATATCATTATAACCCTTTTAGCTCTATATATGCTTCTGTAAAAATGATATGCCGAAATAGAGTCCTGAAACTCATAATTAGGCAGATTAAAACCTTTTCGAAGATTATAAGGAATAAAGGAAGAACTAATACTCTTTGACGGAAAAACCCCTTCATTCATAGAAAGAATCACTATATTTTCAAAATCAAGTGCGCGGGTCTCTAAAGGTCCCATTATCTGCAACCCAGATAAAGGCTCACCTTTAAAAGGAATAGAAATCACATTCACAATTTGAGAAAGAAGCCTATAATAGGTTTCAGCTTTCATAGGTATGTGTAAATTTCTTAATCGATTAATCGCTTTAAAGTAATGATAAATAAACTCTTTTTCGACCGGACCAATAGAACCCTGAATATATTGTAAAATGTTTATCTGATAATCCGGAATATCATCCACATCAAAAATCCCTTTAAAAATAAGATTAAAAAGTTCTCCTCTTTCAAGACACTTACCATTATTAGATTCATATTTTAAATATTTCTCATCAGGAAAAATTACATTTTCTTTTTTTATTTTATTTTTAAGAAGTTGTCCACTGGACTTATAAGTACCGAGAAAAAAAGGATGGTTAAGTAAGGCAATTACATCTCTATAATAAAAACTAAGTTGTTCATACCTCATTCTTTTGTTTTTCTGCAAAGCCTCAATAATATTCATAAAAGTAGAAACATTACTGCTAGACAAAGAATATCCCATAGTAACATTTATATTCCTTATTCCATGCGAAACATCCTTATCATCCGAGACAGGAATAGAGTTCAATAAAGGAAAAAGAAGATTCTCATCAGGAAGAATTACAGCTGTACTCTCCTCCGGAAGATTTTTTAACAATTCAGCAACTTTCTTTGTCTGCCCTACGGCTGAAGGAACACTTATAAGCTCAAAGGTCTGTCTATCAGTAATGGGAGAGGCCTCAATTTTATACTTTGATGGAAAAATATCAACATTTTCACTCATGAATAATGACGACTTATTTGTAGGGTCGGTAACCATATCACCGTAATAATCCCAATAAAAATCACCATCAAAGAGATCCCTTATAGCACCTAAAAGCACTTTTTCACATTTATTCAAGGCATTTTGTCCTACAAATACTATTTTGGAATACTTTTTCAGTTTCGAAAAAAGAACTTTTCTGCTATCAGAATCCTCACATGATTGAACCGTCTCAGCAACATATCTATATATCATTCCTTCATAAGCCACTCCTTTTGAAGTAAGGTCGGCCCTAAAATCAACATACAGATTGTAAAGAATGTCCCATGTCTCCTTAAATATCTTTTTCTTCTTATTTTCACTGTCATATGGAAGAAAATTACCCCAAAATTGACGAATAGCAGATATCTGCCCTACAGACAAAAAATCATATCCTGAATCAAGATCCTTTATATCCTTGACATTTGCAAAAAGCATCTTTGCATCTGCCATATACTTATCCACATCATCAAAATCATTTAATAAGACATCTCCCCAAAAAACAAACTCATCAAAAGATTCAGAAGAGCCTGATAATCTAATATAGTGAGTATAAAGAACATAAAGTGACTCAATCTTATCTACAAATTTTAATCCTGAAAGATCGTAAAAGAGATCGTTTATAGTATATAATACCGGAGAAAGAACAGGTTTTTCGGAATACAAGCCAATATACTTCTGGAAAAAGAGTGATGAACGACGATTAGGAAATACAAAGCATATATCCTTTATCCTACTCCCTTCTTCTTTACAGAAAAATTTAGCAACTTGATTTAAAAAACCATTTTCCATATAGAATGGCATCTATCTTTTCAACTTATTAGCCAGCTCTTCATATCCTGGTTTGCCAAGTAAGGCAAACATATTCTTCTTATATGCCTCTACACCCGGTTGATCAAAAGGATTAATACCTAATATATAAGCACTTATTCCACATGCTTTCTCAAAGAAATAGAATAATCCACCTAAATTATATTCATCAATAGAAGTGATTTGCAACTCTATATTTGGAACACCACCTTCAATATGAGCAAGTTTAGTTCCCAACTGAGCCATTTTATTACACTCTTCAACATTTTTTCCACTAAGGAAATTCAGCCCGTCAAGATTTTGCGGATCTTCACAAATTATTACCTCACGGTTACTATTTTCAACTGAAATGACAGTCTCGAACAATATTCTCTCTCCATCCTGAATATATTGTCCCATTGAGTGGAGATCTGTAGTAAAATTAACAGATGCAGGAAAAATACCTTTGTTTTCTTTTCCCTCACTTTCACCATAAAGCTGTTTCCACCACTCACCCACATATTGAAGCTTAGGATTAAAAGTCACAAGAATTTCTATTTTCTTTCCACTATCATATAATAAATTACGCATTGCTGCATACTGTACTGCAGGATTGTCCGAATTCTTTTGTGAGCATATCTTCTGCATTTGTTTTGCTCCATCCATCAATGCTTCTATGTCAAATCCGGCAAGGGCGATCGGCAGAAGACCAACTGGTGTAAAAACAGAAAAACGGCCACCAACATTATCTTCAATAACAAAGGTTTTGTACCCTTCTTGATTTGATAGTGATTTCAAAGCTCCGCGTTTTGCATCTGTTACAGCCACTATTCTTTCCTTAGATTCATCTTTACCATAACAATCCTCTATATGTTTTTTTACAAGTCTGAAAGCTATTGCGGGTTCAGTAGTAGTACCTGATTTGGAAATTACTACAGCAGCAACATTTTTAATTGTCATCAAATCCAACAACTCTGCCGCATAATCTTCAGACAAATTCTGCCCGGCAAAAACAATCTGTGGTCCAAGAGAAGCTCCCATTTGATTAATAAATGAATGGGATAAAGCCTCAATTGCAGCCTTTGAACCGAGATATGAGCCTCCGATACCAATGACAAGAATAAGATCAATTTGTTTTTCAATCCATTTATCGACAACAGATAAGCAATCTTCTATTAATGACTGGGAAGTCTCAGAAGGAAGTCTGTTCCAACCGAGAAATTCATTGCCAAGGCCATTACCTTCATCTAAAATATCTAAAGCAGTCAATGCTTTTTCTATATAATCATTTACTTGTAAATTATTCACAAAAGATTTACAACCTTTTAAATCTACCTTTATCATAATATTAATTTCTTTATCTATTTGAGCATATCTGCGAGTTGCTTGATGACATAATCAGGATACTTGTCTTCATACAAAATCTTATACATCGCTTCAACTATAGGCAAATCCAACTGAAGTTTTTTACTTATCTCATAAATACCTTTAGTTGCATAGTATCCTTCAGCTATCATATTCATCTCGGTATGTGCAGATATTACAGAATATCCTTTACCTATCATTCCTCCAAATGTACGATTGCGGCTGAATTGAGAATAACAGGTAACCAGCAAATCTCCCAAGTATGCCGAACGCGAAGGAATTCTGTCTTTATCGGGATGCGACAAATCAAGGAATTCAACCATTTCGTTATATGCGCTGGTAACAAGCACGGCTACAAAATTATCACCATACCCAAGAGAATGACAAACGCCTACAGCAACTGCATAAATATTTTTCATGGCAGCAGAATACTCCACTCCATAAATGTCCGTACCAATTATTGTTTTTACATAATGGCAGGTAAAAGCTTCACTTATAAGTTCCGCAACCCCACTATATTTACTGGAAACGGTAAGATAAGAGAGGCGCTCCATAGCTATCTCTTCAGCATGAGTTGGCCCACTTATTATCGCAATTCTATCATATGGAATACTGTAAAAACTGTTAAAATATTCGGCAATTGTCATATTATCTTTTGAAACAAGACCTTTTATTGCCGAAACAATATATTTATTATCAAGGGATACGGTTATATTATCGATTTGAGATATAAAGTACGTAGAAGGAATACAAAAAACTATTATATCCGCCGCAGCAACCGCTTCATTTATATCATCAGTCATTATTAATTTTTCAGGAAAAAGCGCTGCCGAAAGAAGATAATTACGATTTCTGCCATAGAGTTTAATATGCTCTATATTGTTTTCATTACGGACATACCAATATAATTTTTCCTGAGTGTCAGACAATAACTTAACAAGAGCAGTCGCCCAACTTCCACTTCCAACCACTGCGTATTGTAATTTCTTACCCTCAAAAAAAGTATTCATAACTAATATTTATTATACAAATATACATTATTTTTGCAGAAGGATGTCAAACAAAAATTTATACAAAAAAGCGTTAAACGGGGACGATTTATCCTTGGAAGAAGCTCAACATCTTTATACTGATTTTTCACTACAAATTTTGTGCGAGATTGGTGAGAAAGTGAGATATAAGCATGTACCTGAAAAAAGGGTAAGCTGGCAGATAGACAGAAATGTAAACTACACAAACGTTTGTATTTCAGGATGCCTATTCTGTAATTTTCATTGCAGACCTGACGAAAAACAGAAAGAGTATACAACATCTCTTGATGAGTATAAAGCCAAAATTGCAGAACTTAAAGAACTTGGTGGATCACAACTTCTCCTTCAGGGGGGATTACATCCCAAATATGATATATCTTTCTTTGAAACTCTTTTCAGAAAACTTAAAGAAATCGAACCTTCCCTCAAACTTAATGCATTAGGGCCACCTGAAGTATCCCACATAGCCCGCTTAAGTAAACTAACAGATGAAGAGGTCCTAATACGGCTCATAAATGCCGGACTTGACACTCTGCCGGGAGCAGGTGCAGAAATACTCTCAGAGAGAGTAAGAAAAATAATTTCTCCTGCAAAACCTACTGCCAAACAATGGTGTGATGTTATGAGAATTGCACATCGTCTTAATCTGAGTACAACTGCAACAATGGTTTACGGACACATTGAGACTATAGAA
>JBAXYG010000071.1:0-6710 GCA_041670905.1 Bacteroidales bacterium | reverse complement strand
TTTATTGCTTTTTTGCCTATAAGTATATATGCACAGATTGAAAATTCTGTTGCCGTTGAAGATACAATAAAAGTAAAAGATAAAAATGTTTATTCTAGTTTAAAAGAATTTGATTTTTTTAATTTAGAAATTCCTCCGTTGGAGATACTTTTAGAGAACGCCCGTAACAGTACTGCATCTAAGGGATATGCTTTTCAGGTAGGTCAGGCCAAGAGTGAGTTATATTCTGAGAGGCGTTCTTGGATGAATTATATTAAATTATATTCTGCTTACCAATATGGTACCATGAGTAATCTTTCATTTATCTATTCTCCTGATTCAGGAGCATATATTGGAGAGAGACAAAGCATATGGAATGTTGGAGTTTCTTTTACTATGCCGATTGAGGAGATTTTTAATGGTCATAATAAAGTTAAAAAGAGGCAATTAAGAGTAAAAGAACTTGAGTCTAATTATGATACTTGGTATGACGAGTACTCAATGGAAATTATCAGGCAATATGTATCCGCTATTGAGTGTCTTGAATTATTAAAAATTAATATGGAGGCGCTTACAGTTGCTGATGCTCAATATAAAGTGTCTGAGAATGATTTTATTAATGGTAAAATTACTATTCAAGGTTTAAGTGTTCAAAAAAATATACAAAGAGACGCTATAACACAATATAATCAGCTTAAATCGTCACTTCTTAAATCTATTTTATTGCTTGAAGTAATGACACAGACAAAAATATTGAGCAAATAAGCCAAAAAATTTAAAAGACAAAATTATGAATTCGTTAACATATATATTGCGCTTTTTATATGGCAAAAGATTCTGGTTGATTATTTTGCCGATAATAGCTTCTCTTGTTGCGATTAAAATGACAGAAAATCTCACAAAATACTATAGTGTTAAAACCACTATTTTCACCGGTGTGGTTTCAGGTTATGATATTGAGTCGGGTGATGGACAAACCGTTCAGGATTGGAATCGTATAAATAATGCAATGGATAATATTATGGAGATTGTTACAGCGCAAACTACACTGAAAAAAGTATCTATGAGATTATTTGCACAACATATGATGTATGGTGATCCGGAAAAGGATAATTTGTATATAACTTCTAAAAAATATAAAGAGCTGCTTAAAATAACACCAAAGGCAGTGCTGGATTTAGTTGATAAAAATTCTGAGGATACTACATTGCAGAGATTTTATGCCTATGAAAAAGTGGATCCAAATAATTTTTTGTACGGATTGTTCAATTATACTCACCCGCATTACAGTAATGAGGCATTATCTAAGATAAAAGTAAAGAGAGTTGCCAGCAGTGATATGATAGAAATTTCATACGTATGTGATGATCCTGGGATTGCTTATAGTACACTCGTAATTTTGAATGAAGAATTTGTTAATCAATATAGAAATCTCAGATTCGGAGAAACATACGGAGTAATTGAATATTTTGAAAGTGAATTGGCTAGAGTTGGTAAGATTTTAAGAGGTAGTGAAGATGAATTGACTAATTTCAATGTGGCTAATAAAGTTATTAATTATGATGAGCAGACAAAACAGATTGCTGCATTGAGCCGTGATTATGAATTGAATTATGAAAAAATATTATTGAGGTATCATAGTGCAAATAATCTTGTTCAGTCTTTGGAAGAAAGAATTGATAATCAATTGGTAAAATTGAAAAATAATACCATGTTCGTTGATAAAATGGGAAAGATATCTGAATTATCGTCTAAAATTGCAATGGCCGATTTATACAGAGTTGATACTGTGCAGACTGCAATAAATATTAAAACTTTAAATAATCAACTTGAAAAGCAAAAAAAGGATTTGTTATCTTTAACAAACGAAATAGGAATAATAAGTTATTCAAAAGAGGGTATCGCAACATCCGTTATAGTAGATCAATGGTTGAGCGCGCTTATAGAGCTTGAGCAATCAAAGGCGGAATTGCAGGTTATGATAGAAAGAAAGAAGTTACTTGATAGTCAATATGGAACATTTTCTCCAATAGGTTCCGTATTAAAGCGTAAAGAGAGAGAGATAAATGTTTCTGAGCAGACTTACTTGTCCTTGCTGACAGCTTTGAATAATGCAAGAATGAGACAAAAAAATCTTCAGATGTCATCTGCCACACTTAAAGTAATAAATGCTCCTGAATTTCCTATAACTTGTGAACCAACAAAAAGGAAAATGATGGTGATTGCTACTTTTTTTGGGACTTTAATATTTCTATTAGGGTATTTTCTAATAATTGATTTATTTGACAGGACATTAAGAGATAATTTACGCGCAGAACGCATTTTATCACACTCAATTATTGGAGCAATACCTTTCTTGCGGTTAAGATCAAAAAAGAGGAATACTATACTTCGGAGGATAATTGTTGCAAAATATTTGGGTAATAGTATATTGACCAAGGTTAATCAGAATAATCAGATAATATTGAATATTTTAAGTATTGAAAAAAAAGCCGGGAAAAGTTATGTGGCAAGAATGTTGGCTGAGTATTTCAGTGAAATAGGTATGGAAGTGGCTTTGGTGTCTTACCATAAAGATTTTGATATTGAAAGTAAAGAATTCTCTCTTGGAAGTCCATTGCCAAAATTTGTAGATGAGAATCTTATTAAAGGTGCTAATATTGTAATAGTTGAATATCCTCCTCTTAGAGACAGGAATATCCATAAATCCATTTTGATTGGTGCACAGTTCAATTTGATGGTATTAAGGGCTGATTATTCGTGGCGGGATGTGGATCAACTTTTATTTAATCGAATAATCAAGCAAGTAAGTGAGGACAATTTGGATATCTGTTTAAATATTACAAAAGACTGTGCGGCTGAAGTATTTACCGGACTGTTACCTCCTTATACTTATATGAGAAAATTATCTTATAAATTCTATCAACAGGGAGCATCATCTACTACAAATGAGCAGAGCAAACTATAATGACAGAAGAGAAATCAGTTTTTTTACTTACCTGGCGCTGTTTTTCGGTATAGCTGCAGTTTGTCTTGTTACAGTAAAATTTGGCTATTTTTTTGGCATAGCTGTATCTTTTTTACCTCTTATTGTATATGTTTTTCTTAAATCACTGAATAATCCTTCATTGGCAATGATGGAATTATTTGTGTTCAGTTATGTAATACCAATTGCCGGAAGATATTTTTATAATCTTCCAGTTGGTATAATAATGGATGTATTTGTAATATTCAATCTCTTATCTTTGATTATACTGTCCTGCTATAGGAAAATAGGCTGGAAAAGAGGCTGGAATGGATTGACAGTTGTTTCCATTATATGGTTGATTTATTGTATTTTCCAATTATTTAACCCACAGTCAGTTTCTTCCGCAGCTTGGTTTGCAACGGTCCGTTCTTATGCCTTTTATCCATTGGCTTTGGCAATTTTTATTCCTGTAGTTTTCCCTCATTTTAAAGATTTAAAAATTTTATTGGTAATATGGTCGGTGTTGACATTGCTGGCGGTTCTAAAAGCTTTGGTCCAAAAATATATAGGGTTTACACCTATTGAACTCGATTGGCTTTATAATAGAGGCGGGAGAACAACCCACATGATAGGTTCTGTAATAAGATATTTTTCTTTTTTTACTGATGCTGCAAATTTTGGTACAAACATGGGAATATCCATGGTTGTACTCTCAATATCTGCATTTTCATTTAAAAATAAATGGGTAAAACGATATTTTCTAATTGTATCAGCTCTTGCTTGTTATGGGTTGTTGCTTTCAGGCACCCGCAGTTCAATTGTTGTTCCTTTAGTGGCTTATGTCATATATATTTTAATGTCAAAAAACGGGAAAGTAATATTATACGGAACAGTTGCCATAATTGTTATTGTAGTTTTTTTTAGATTTACAGCATATGGGCAGGGTAATGCAATAATTAGGAGAACAAGAAGTGCTTTTTATCCTTCAAATGATAAATCATTCGTTGTAAGGCTTGAAAATCAGAAAAAGCTGAAAACATATCTTGCCGATAAACCGTTTGGGGTAGGACTTGGATTGGGAGGCGGAAAAGCTCTTGAATATGCTCCTTATGCTTTTGCATCACAAATACCTACCGACTCGTGGTTTGTTATGGCTTGGGTCGAATCGGGGATTGTTGGTCTGGGACTCAGATTGATACTTTTTATGTACGTTGCTTGTTATGGGGCATGGGTAGTAATGTTTAGAATCAAGAATAAAGATGTGAGGAGAATTATAAGCTCTTTTTTAGGGGTATATATTGGGACTCTTACTAACCTTTATGCAAATGAGGTACTTGTTTTTCCTAACAGTACTATTTTTTATATGATACAAGCGTTTTTCTTTGTTGCTTTACTTTATGATAAAGATCTTTTGAAAGAGAGTGAAACTAAAACAAAAAAATTGGAAGCATGAGTTTGATTTCTATAATAACGGTAAATTATAATGGTTTTAAATTGACTGTCGATATGATATATTCAATTAAAAAGTATCTATTTGTCCCGTATGAAATAATAGTAGTTGATAATGGATCTATTGAAAACGAAGCCGAAAAAATAGGAAAACTTTTTACTGAGGTTATAGCCGTCAGGAGTGATAAAAATCTTGGATTTGCCAGTGGAAATAATTTAGGAATAAAAAGAGCAAAGGGTGATTATGTTTTTTTACTTAATAATGATACTTATATTGTTGATGATTCTATAAAATATCTATGTGAGTTTCTTGATGAGAATAGTCAATATGGTGCAGTATCTCCAAAAATAAAGTTTGCATCATCTAATCTTGTTCAATTTGCCGGATATACTCCTTTGTCAAAAATTACTATAAGAAATAGTGTATTTGGTTATAAAGAAGATGATAAAGGGCAGTTTGATTTTTCTCACGAAACTCCATATGTTCACGGTGCAGCAGTAATGGTAAAAAAAGAACTATTTGAAAAAGTAGGATTAATGTCTGAAATTTTCTTTCTTTACTATGAGGAGCTTGATTGGTCGGAAAGGATAAAAAAAGAGGGGTATATGATTGGGTATGATCCTAGGTGTCAGATATTTCATAGAGAAAGTTCTACTACGGGGGTTGAAAGTTCTTTAAAGATTTTTTATATAACTAGAAACAGACTACTTTTTAGCTGGAGAAACAGGAAAGGGATAGTTCGTCTATTTTCGATATTATATCAGATATGTATTGCTGTACCAAAAAATATGGTTGTTTATTTTATTAAGGGACGTCTGGATTTATCAGCCTCTATTATCAAGGGTGTATTTGCTTTTTTTGAATTAAAAAATAAATCACAGCAATAATTATGAAAGCATTAATAATTATTGAGTGGATAATCTTTTTTATGCTTGCTGTGCCTGTAGCGTATCTTTTCTTTTTTGCGGTAATGTCAAAATTAAAGAAAAAGAAGAAATATGCTGAATCACACAAAAATAGTCGTATAGTGATTATTATTCCGGCTTATAAAGAAGATTCGGTTATTGAACAATCAATAAATGCTGCTCTTTGCCAAAATTATCCTAGGGATTATTATGATATAGTATTAGTAGCTGACAAATTTGAATCCGAAACAATAAATAAATTGTCAAAACTTCCCATTAAATTGCTTGATGTTAAATTTGAGAACAGTTCTAAGGCGAAAGCTTTGAAATATGCGGTAAGCACATTAAAAGAGGCCGAATATGATATTCTGGTAATATTAGATGCAGATAATATCATACAGAATGATTTCCTGTCATTAATTAATGATGCATATAATGCCGGAGCAAAGGTTATGCAGACTCACAGAAAAGCAAAAAATTTAAATACTGATATTGCCATACTTGATGCTATTAGTGAAGAGATGAATAACTCTATTTTAAGAAAAGGGCATGCGGCAGTAGGACTTTCTGCCGGACTAATTGGTTCTGGGATGGCGTTTGATTATAAGATATTCAATGATATTGTAGGGAAGCTATCCTCTTCCGGAGAGGATAAGGAGATGGAAATGTTGCTTTTAAGACAAAAAATATTCATTGAGTATTTGGAGGATGTATATGTTTTGGATGAGAAGATACAAAAAAGCAGTGGTTTTTACAATCAAAGAAGAAGATGGGTGGCCGCTCAATTTTATTCTTTGGCCAGCTCAATAAGTGATCTTCCAAAGGCCTTGCTATCCCGAAATATTGATTATGTAAACAAATTAATACAATGGATGTTTCTGCCGAAGATTTTATTAATGGGGCTGATTTTTACGATTTTTATTATAGCTCTTTTTGTAAATCCGGTGAATGCCATTAAGTGGGGTGCATTATTGTTTTGTATACTGCTTTCTTTTTGGTTGGCTATTCCAAAATATCTAAAGAATGTCCATTTAGCGAGAGCTTTCTTAAAAATTCCTTTATTATTTGTGTTGATGGGCTTAAATCTATTTAGAATAAAGGGAGCAAAGGATAAATTCATTCATACAGACCATGGTAAGAAAAAAATAAAAATTGCAATTGAGGCGCAGAGAATTTTCCGGGAAAGAAAACATGGTATGGATATAGTAATTCTGGAAAATATACTCGAATTACAAAAGATAGATAAGTATAATGAATATTATATAATTGTACGTCCCGGGAAAGATGTGTGTGTTCATCCAAGCGATAATTTTCATCTTATAAAGATACCATGCCCGATTTATCCTATTTGGGAGCAAATATTGTTGCCTATTGTTCTTGCTGTGCTAAAACCAGACTTGGTTCATTG
>JBAXYG010000070.1:0-6775 GCA_041670905.1 Bacteroidales bacterium | reverse complement strand
TTTGCGAAAGATAATTAGATTTTTAAAAAAAACAAAATTTTTGCACAAAAAATGGTAGATTTGTAGAGAATAAATCTGCATTGAAATGGATTGGAAGATTAATTTTAAAGAAATTGTCAGCACCTTTATGGTGCTATTTGCCGTAATCGATATTACAGGATCAGTTCCTATTATTTTAGATTTAAAAGCTAAAGGAAAAAACATAAGTTCGTCGAAAGCAACAATATATTCTTTCATAATTTGTATTGTATTTTTGTTTCTTGGAGAAATGATACTTTCTCTGTTCGGCGTTGATATATCTTCATTTGCTGTTGCCGGTTCTTTGATTATTCTGGTTTTGGCTATTGAAATGATTTTTGGAGTAGAGATTTTTAAGAATGATGGGCCAAGTAACTCTGTTACACTTGTACCTGTTATTTTTCCGCTTATAGCCGGTACAGGAACATTGACAACACTTTTGACTATCAGAGCGGAATACGCAACAATAAACATAATTATAGCTCTTGTTCTTAATATGCTTGTCGTATATTTTGTCCTTTCTAATATCAATTTTGTGGAAAAGGTGTTGGGTAAAGGAGCAATCTTTGTTTTAAGAAAATTCTTCGGGCTAATTCTCCTTGCTATTGCCGTAAAATTGTTCACTACTAATATTGTAACCTTATTTTAACCTATTTATCATATGAAAAGAGTTTTTATTTTATTATTTCTATTGTTGTGTAGCACATTTACCATCGTTGCTCAAAATGAAAAAGTAGTCAAGAAAATTATTGAAATCGGAAATTCTGATAATCAGGTAATGGATCATCTTGATATACTTACGAATAGGATAGGTGGGCGTTTCATAGGATCAGATGCATTGACTAATGCAGAAGAATGGGCTATATCTACATTTAGAAAATGGGGTTTGAAGGTGATTGTTGAAGATGTGGGTGAAGTGAAGACAGGTTTCAACAGGGGTCCTTGGTTTGGAAAAATGTTGAGTGAAGATGGTATGATTCTTCATTTTGCGACTCCTACTTATACTTCAGGGACGAAAGGGGTGCAAAGAGGGCCTGCTGTTATTGCTCCAAACGATACAGCGTCCTTTTTGAAAATGAAAAAGACTTTTGATGGAGCATGGGTACTTATTCCCGGAAAGAATGAAGGATGGCCTATTGATAGTACTCTTTTCAGAAAAGAGATGGTTGAAGCCGGTGCACTTGGATTTATTCAATCTGCGCCTTCTCCAATCAGAGTGTTGTATGATAAAAAACATTATAGTACAATGACATTCGATTCTCTTCCTGACGTGCCTGAAATTAAATTAGATGAAGATCAATATAAGATTATTGAGAAAAAAATTCATGAAAGAGAATATTTTTTATTGGAGTTTGATATCCGCAATCATTTTAAAATGGGTCCTGTTAAATACAGGAATATAATAGGCGTTTTGGAGGGTAGCGAATATCCGGATGAATATGTGGTTGTTTGTAGTCATCTTGACTCATATGATGTTGCAACAGGGGGTGTGGATTGTGGATCCGGGTCTTCTGTTACGATGGAAACTGCCAGATTGATTATGGCGGCAGGAGGGCATCCTAAGCGTACTATTCTTTTCTGTCTGTGGACAGGAGAGGAGGCTGGCCTTCTAGGATCAAAATATTGGGTAGAGAACCATATGGATGCACTTAAAAATATTTCTAATGTGTTCAATAGAGATGGTGGCCCGACAGTTTGTACAGGAATAACAGTTCCTCTTGAAATGTATGATGATTTTACTAAAATATGTAAAGTAATAAATAATATTAACCCTGATTTTCCTTTTACTGTAAATAAACGCACAAAGACTATGAAGAAACCTGAAAAAGCAGGTGGCTCTGATTATGCGTATTTTGCCATGAATGGTGTTCCTACAATCAGTATAGATTTATCGGATCCAAAGGGATATGACTTTAATTACAGAGAAATATGGCATACGGAAAGGGATCTCTACAACAAAAGTATTCCTGAATATCAGAAACATTCTGCTATTGTTAATGCAATAATTGTTTATAATGTAGCAAATCTTAATCACCTTCTTTCAAGAGAAGGATGTTGGGAATAAAGCTATCTTTTTGGTACAGTATAAATTCCGTAATTAGGATTTGTATCCTCTTCTGATAATGATATTTTTTTACCTGAAGGTTTAGTGATTGTTTTCGTTTTGGCAGGAAGGTTAGGATATGTATTGTTAACTATGTGATTGAGGCATGCCTTTATATTATCCTCATCAACGGTGAAGTCATGATACAAATCGTCCGGTCTGTAATTTACTGGGACAAATCCATCATCAGGAATGTTTTCTCCTAATTTATTTGAATTGTAAAAACAAATTGGAAGAAATACATATTTTAGGTCGGTGTAGTCTTCTTTATCATATTTAACATATGAAGCATCATCTGCAGGATAGAATAAAACATACATTCCATTAGGTTTGCCGTAAGTTGTATCACCTACATTAATTACATTCATAAGCGGTTTTAAACCGTTCAGTACCATTTCACTTGCGGAAGCACTACCGTGCCCTGTTATGACATACAGATTATCGAGGTTAAGTGAGCCTGTGTTTCTGATTATCTTAGAGCTTACATCATGACTGGAAAGTTTGTCATTGTGTGTCCTTTTTACGTATACTTCATTATCTGCTGATTTTGGAGCCAAATAGTTTATAAGTAATTGACTGGCTCTACTATCACCGCCGCCATTATATCTGAGGTCAAGGATGAGATTTTTTATTCCGGCAGAACTGAATGTTGCCATGGCGTTATCTATGTCTTCCAACATTCCGGCCTTGAATGAGAGATAATTGAAATATCCTACCGGAGCTGTTAATCCTTCATAATCGTCGTTATCAAATACCTGAACACAAAGATATGATTTTGTACTCAGCGAAGTAGCAGCTGACACAGTAAATGTGTGATTTTTACCAAGTAAATCTCTGAAAGTGAATGTTTGCGGAGATGTAGAATATTGTGTGTTGAATGTTTCAGATTTGATTAAATCAATTACGGGAGTACCGGCAATATGGGTAAGTGTCCATCCTCTGGTCACACCCTCTTTTGCGAAAGGGGAATTAGGATAGACATATCGAACTTTGATTTCATAATCATTATAATATTCAATAGGTTGTGAAATACTTGCACCATATGTCCCTGAAACCACTCCGGTTTCAGATGAAACATAATCATCCTTATTCATCATCCAGCTCCATCTGTCTTTTGAATAGAGCAAAGCATCAAAGTAGTCATATATATCATATTTAGTTACATCAACTCCTGTCGGAACATATTTATACCAATAATAGTATACATCCATATATTCTTTTTTTAGATATACTTTTGCATTATAGTCGGCATCTGTAATTGATGGATCAGGTTCCTCTATTTTTTCACAACTACTACTGCCTGCAAATAACATAATTGCAAAGCATATGGTGAAAATTAACATTTTTTTAATGTATGTTGGTTTCATATGATGTGTTTTATAAAAAAAAATTTAACTTTATTTGCAAAGATATGAAACGTACTTCATATATTATTAAAGAACAAATACTATAATTTAAATTTTATGGAATTTATTTCAGAAATTGTAACAAAAATTTCTTCTGTTTTATGGGGTTGGCCAATGATTATTCTTCTTTTGGGTACCCATATTTTCTTAACGATAAGACTTCGTTTTCCTCAATTGAAAATTTTTAAAGCTATAAAATTGTCGGTAACCAAGGATAAGGATTCCAAAGGAGACGTAAGTCAATTTGGGGCTCTTGCAACGGCTTTAGCTGCCACAATAGGCACAGGTAATATTGTTGGTGTTGCGACTGCAGTTGCACTTGGTGGTCCAGGAGCTGTGTTATGGTGTTGGCTGACAGGCGTATTCGGTATTGCAACCAAATATTCTGAAGGTTTGCTGGCAGTAAAGTACAGAGTCCAGACTAAGAAAGGTACGATGTTGGGAGGGCCAATGTACGCTCTTGAAAGAGGACTAAAAATGAAATGGTTGGCAGTTCTTTTTTGTATTTTCACAGCAATTGCTGCTTTTGGAATAGGTAACACTGTTCAGGCAAATTCCATATCGATGTTGATAAATGAGACTTATGGTATTTCAGTTTATTGGATTGGGGCGATACTTTCATTGTTTGTTGCACTGGTTATAATTTTTGGGGTAAAAGGGATTGCTAAAGTATGTTCAACGCTAGTCCCTTTTATGGCAGTCTTCTACATATTAGGATGTCTCATAATTTTGGGCCTGAATTGGAGCTTTTTAGGGGATGCTATCTCTGAAATATTTAATTCTGCTTTTTCTGTCCGTGCTGCCGGGGGTGGATTTATTGGGACAAGTGTCATGATGGCTGCTCGTTTCGGTATAGCCAGGGGTTTGTTCTCAAACGAATCAGGATTGGGGTCCGCACCAATTGTGGCTGCTGCTGCCCAGACAAGGAACCCAGTACGGCAGGCACTAGTTTCCTCTACCGGAACTTTTTGGGATACTGTAGTTGTATGCGCATTAACTGGCTTGGTTCTGGTAAGTACCATTATTGCTTACCCAGAAATTGACAGTACTCAAGGTGCCGCTTTAACTAAAGCGGCATTTGATAAAATCCCGATATTTGGTCCCATTATATTGGCTGTGGGTATTGTTACTTTTGCCTTTTCTACAATTTTGGGTTGGTCATATTATGGAGAGCGTGCAATAGAATATCTTGCCGGCAAAAATTGCCATTTACGTAAATGTATGATCATAACATATAGAATATTATGGATAATGGCCGTTTATATAGGTTCAATAATGGGGTTATCTTTAGTTTGGAATATAGCAGATGTGATGAATGCACTTATGGCAATTCCTAATTTAATAGCAGTAATTCTGCTTTCAGGAGTTACTGTGAAAGAAACTAAAAAATATTTATGGTCAAACCGACTTGATGATTCTTCAAATGAGGAACCACCTATTATTTAGGTTCTTCAAGGATAAAGACGTCTTCACTATCTTCTAGAAAAAAGTATTGTTCTCTGGCAAATTTTTCTAGAGAATCTCTATTGGAACGAAGCAGGTTCAGCTTTTCTTCAGTAATTTTTATCTCATTCTGATAATATATCTTTTGTTCTTGTTGTTGATTTATTCTGAATAATGTTTTTGTCAATTGAATTACATTATTTCTGTCAACAAATCCTATCAATACTAAGAAAAAAATAGTTACTAAAGTATATTTATTCAGTAAAATACGCCAAATTCTTTTTGTGTAGAGACTTTGAATCTTTACATTTAATTCATGAAAAAAATCATGAATTATATTAAATGGGTTATTCTTTTTTGATGAAGACATATTCAAATTCTATCTTGTAGCAAAATTATGTAATTTTGTGCGATAATAAAAGGATCCTTTAAAATGAAAGAGAGTAGGTTTAAATATTTCTTGCCGACATTAGGCGAAAGTTGGATTTTAGTAGCTGTCCTTGTATTATTTGGTGCTTTGTTTTCAGCGGTACCTAAGATGATAGCCTCATATTTAGTATCGGGACCGACAATATTTGATCTTGAATCAGTGAGTTATGTGCTGATGATGTTTCCTGTTTTTATGTGGATGTATTTTATGGCAAATAAGTCATGGCGCAGTAAGGAAGTTTCTATTAAATTGAATTCTCCTAATTTTGGAAAGATGAATCCCATATTGTTTTTTGTGGTTATTGGGGCTTGTGTTTTTCCACTTGGTATTTTGACAGAACCTCTAACTAGTTTTATTCCTATGCCTGATTCTATTAAGGCAATATTTGAAAAGGCGTTCTACGGTTCTAATACATTAGATACATTTGTATCGGCATGTCTGCTTGCTCCACTCTGTGAGGAGTTTTTATGCAGGGGCATTATTCTGAGAGGGCTTTTAACCAGGATGTCTCCCGTAAAGGCAATTTGTTGGTCAGCGGCTATTTTTGCGATTATTCATTTAAATCCATGGCAAGCTATACCCGCATTTGTTCTGGGATGTTTTTTTGGTTGGATTTATTATAGAACGAAATCCCTTTGGGCAACGATATTTTTGCATTTTGTAAACAACGGATTTGCTATTATTTCTTCCAAATTATATTCCGATGTGGATGTAGATGAGTCTTTTATTGACATTTTGCCTTCTTCTACATACATACCGTTATATGTAGCTTCATTGGTCATTGTTATAGTTCTTATATTTATTATTAAAAAATATACATCAAAAAATGAAAAAATTATATCCGCTTAAATTTAACCCGGTTCTGAAATATAGAGTCTGGGGTGGAAATAAACTGGTAAAAAAATATAGTAAAGAGATATTTGAAGAAGAACAGGAATCTCAGGACAAAGAACATATAGGTGAAAGCTGGGAGTTGTTTGACATTGATGATAAAAGTTCTATTATCAGTAATGGCTTTTTGGAAGAGAATAATATCAATGAAGTTATAGAAACATATATGGGAGATATTCTAGGTGATGAAATATATCAGTATTTTAACATTCAGTTCCCTTTGATAGTGAAAATACTTGATATTAATGAAAAGATCTCTGTTCAGGTACACCCTGATGATAAAACTGCTTTTGAAAGATATTATTCTTATGGGAAGACTGAATTCTGGTATGTTATGGAGGCAGAGAAAGATGCAAAGGTTTATATGGGTTTTAAAAAAGAAACTTCCGCGTCTGAATTTTATGAAAAATGTAATAATCAGACCGTGGAAGAATTGCTTAATGTGTATAAACCTAAAAAAGGAGATTGTTTTTTTATTGAGGC